>JANMJN010000962.1:0-3936 GCA_031371355.1 Saprospiraceae bacterium | reverse complement strand
ATGGGCGTATTGACGGCTCATAATGCCTAAAACACCAAACGTTGACGCCACCGCATTGCAGCCACCTTCTATTGCCAATTTGATGATATTTTCAGGGTCAAAATAGATAGGATTAGGTGCAAAGGCAGAGCCTGCACTGTGTTCAATGCCTTGGTCAACAGGAAAAATACTGCAATAGCCCGTTCCACTCAACCGTCCGTGCGTTAATAGTGTTTGTAAACTGCGAAGGACTTGATTGTTGCGGTTGCTATTCATCCATATCTCCGACACATGGTTTGGCGTAGGCAAGTGAATTGTTTCTTTATCAATAGTCGTACAAGTGTGGTTTAATAGATAATCCGCTTTGTCGCCTAATAATTCAATGATTTTTTTATTTTTCATCATGTTTAGAAATTAGGTTTGTGATTTGTTTTATAAAATAAAATAAACCACAAAGGTGTGTAAGGTATTGATTATTAATACTTTATGGCTTTGTAGTTTATTTTATTATTTCAGAAGTCTATTATTACTTCTTTTTGTCCATCTTCATGTCTTTCATATCTTTCATGTCTTTCTTCATGTCTTTCATGCCTTCCATAGCCTTCATCACATTTGGGTGTGATTTCATGGAAGTCATCATCATTTTGCACATAGAAGAGTCAGCATCGCACATCGCCATTGTTTTGTCCATCATCATTTTGCCCATAGCTGGATCGGCTTTACACTTCTCCATCATTTTATTCATCATGTTTTCGTCCATTGGCATAGCCATACTACCAGCATGTTTCGTCTGCATCGAATCCATGACTTCTTTCATGTAAGCATCGTTGTTCATCAATGCTGAAATCGTTTTGCCGCGTGTGTCAGCTTTTTCTAAAATTGTTTTAGTTGCAGCAGTGTTATCACATTGTGTAAATGTTGTCAAAGCGGCAACAGCGATTAAGAGGATTTTAATCTTATTCATTTTTTTAATTGTTTAATTGCAATTTTTAATTGCATTTTGAATAGTGAAAGAATTTTCACAATGTAAATATCCATGCTTTACAACCCTAAAAGTTACATAATCTTAGCAAAGACTTACAAGATTCACACATTTTTTAGTTCATCAAAAACAACATTGCCGTAGCATTGCATTATCAAGTCATCTTCAATAATACCCCCTTTGAATTAATGGGTCGTTTCAAGCGCTTTTTTTGTATCCTACAGCATATTATTCAAACACCAGTTGCAATACCAAGTAGCAAAAAAGAAAGAAAGGATTTTATAATACCATTCCTTTGGCGGCAAATAGCCAATTGAAATTTTAGCAAGCGTGCCATTTTCAGAAGGCTTAATTTCAAACCACATGCGATACCAAGACATGATGATAATTTTGGCATCGCCGACGGTTTCCCATTCTTTGAGTTTGTTTTGTACCCAATTTGTCACTGTTTCACTAAAATCCATAGTCATGCCCAACATCTTTCCATACCATCTAAAGCTGGCACCAATCCCCGTTGAGTTTGTGGAAAGTTGTTCTAATTTTAATTTACTGCCCATCATCATCATAGAGCTTTCACTCATATGCATACCTGTTTTTGAAAAATCATCCATCTGTGCAAACACTTTTTCTGGACTTGAATGAATGAAAATGCTTTTAGATTTGATTTTCATTTTATGACAATTTAAAATGGATTAATAAACAATTATTTCAAAATAAAGCTATATACTGGGGGGGGTCACATCTTATGCCCAGCCATTGGATTTGTTCCTTTTTTAAACAGATATTCGCTTTGCAACAAATAAGCACCTGAAATAACAACGACATCGCCTATGTGCAAGCCCGATTTTATTTCTATTCTATCATCATTTTCTAAACCTGTTTCTACCATTGTGTTTTTAAATGTGTTGGGTTCTGTTAGCAGCCAAACCGTAGCAGATTTGCCATCGCGGAGGACGGCATCAATGGGCAATGTCATTGTTTTTTGTTGTGTTTTTTTCAATAAAACATAAGCGGGCATACCTGGTTTTAGTTGATTGCCTGGGTTTAGAATAGAGACACGGATAAGGTTAATTCTTGTATCTGTTATGATCTCGGGGTTGACAAATTCAATTTTTCCACTTATTTCTTTACGATCAAAATCAGGTAATTGGACAGTAACAATACTATTTTTGTCAATTTCAGCCAGTTGTGATGAATAAACTTGAGCTTCTGCCCATAGATGAGATAAATCTGCTAATTTTACAATAGTGCCACCCTCCATGACATAATCACCTTCCCTAATATCCAAAACGGTAACATAACCTTCGGCAGTGCTGTAAAAAGTGGTGGTGGGTGTTGCTTTTTTATTTATTTCAAGTTCTTGTATCTGATTTTCCGTCATTCCCCAGAGCAGCAATTTGTTTTTAGCACTTTGCAAAAGCTGGTCGAAGTCTATAATGGATTCATTCGAGAATACTTTTTTCTTATCTAAAGCGAGCAAATACTCTTGTTTGGCATTGTTTAATTCTTCGCTATATAAATTATAGAGCGGTGCTCCTTTTTTTATATAGTCTCCGATGTTTTTATAGTATAACTTTTCAATTCTGCCCATGACTCTTGAACTGATTGACGATGACTTCATTTGGTCAAAGTTTAAGGTCGCCGTCAGTACAATCTGGTTGCCGATTGAGCCGCTTCGGATGGTATCGGTTTGAATATTGCCCAATTTGATTTGTTGTGCATTCAGTTGAATATTATCGTTTTGTGCTTCCTGTTTTTCTGTATGTGTTTTTTTTGCTTGAGTTAAAACCATTTGGCAAATAGGGCAATTGCCTGGTTTATCGGCGACAACTTGTGGGTGCATAGAACAGGTGTAGTATATATCGGGGTCACTCGACACTTCTGTTTTGTTTTTGCAGGATGCCACTAAAAAGACGCTTACTGCAATAAGTATAAAAATCGAAAATGCTTGACCTGATTTTTGAACATTCAATCGCAATTTCCTTGAAAATAGGTCTAAAAAGGTCGAAAATACTGAGGGGGTGCTTATGCGTAATCCCGATTGCAAAGGAGGCACATCAGCGTTTATAGCCTTCGATAGATCATTGTTTTTCATTATTTTTCAATTTTCAACTTTGATAAAACTTTCACTGTCCATTAAATATTGGGCATTGATAGCCACTGAATCTTTGACTGTTATACCACTCAATATTTGAATATGATTGTCATGAGAAATGCCTGTCGTTATTTTATGGGCTTTGAAACCGCTAACTGTTTTTTGAAATACCACTTTGTCTAAACCTAACGAAACAACGGCTTCTTTGGGTAGCCAAAATGCGTCTTTGGTGTTGCCCAAAATGGTGGCACTTACTTGGCTACCGATAGGGATTTTTAATTGCGTATTGTTAATATAAACTCTTGCGGTGACGGTTTTGCTATCTTTTCGGTAGAAAGGTTCGATAAAATCAATGGTTGCTTTAAATGCTTTGTTGGGTGCGGTTTCAGGTATGACTTGGACAGTATTGTTCTTTTTAACCAAACTTTGATACTCCGCATAAATATTCAAAATAACCCAAGCACGGTCGGGGTTATATATCGTGAAAACAGACTGCCCTTTTTGGATATACATGCCTTCTTTGAGCGAAAGCTCTTCAGTAATCATTGATACATTTTTCATATTACTGGCTGCAATATTCATATTGTTTTCATTGGCTGTTTCATGAATATGCCCACTGTAATTGCTGTAAACAGCAACCGTTAATGCAGGTTTGCCCGATTCAATCACTTCTTGTAATTGTTCCTTGCTCATTCCGAGCAACAAGAGTTTGTCTTTTGCCGCTTGTATGAAAGTGGTATTGTCAGTATCGTTTTTTAAAAGGAACAACAGATTTTGTTGCGCTGTCATCAATTCAGGACTGTAAATATCGAGTATATGCTGCCCTTTACTTATTTTTTGAAAGCGGTAACGGACATACAGTTTTTCAATTCTTCCCGAT
>JANMJN010000944.1:0-3744 GCA_031371355.1 Saprospiraceae bacterium | reverse complement strand
AACGGCAAATCAGCATTTTTTGTCATATCCAAATTCGGTGCAAGGATAGACCCAATCGGTCCCGCCACTGCCGTATGATAGCTGTGCCCACCGCTTCTGCGATAGACAGGACAGGTATTGAAACACGCCGCACAACGGATGCATTTCAACGAATTGCGAAAATCGGCACGCCCCAACTGCGTTGAACGCCCATTGTCAACGATGACGATGTGCATCTCTTGTCCTTCTCTCGGCTTTTTGAAATGACTTGAATAAGTCGTAATCGGTTGCCCCGTTGCGCTGCGAGCCAAAAGTCGAAGGAAAACACTCAAATGTTCGCGTTTCGGCAATATTTTTTCGAAACCCATACAAGCGATGTGGACATCTGCCAAATGTGCGCCCATATCGGCATTGCCTTCGTTGGTACACACCACAAATTCACCCGTTTCAGCGATGGCGAAATTAACCCCAGTCAAAGCGGCTTTTCGGGTTAAAAACTTCTCTCTAAGGTGGTCACGTGCAGCATTTGTGAGATATTGCGGATCTTTATTGCCTTTTTCAGTGCCGAGATGAATGTGAAAGGTCTCTCCCACATCTTCTTTTTTAAGATGAATAGCAGGCAAAACGATATGACTTGGCGGCTCTTCACGCATCTGCACAATGCGCTCACCTAAGTCCGTATCAATGACATCAATACCATTTTTTATCAAATAATCATTCAAATGGCACTCCTCGGTGAGCATGGATTTGCTTTTTACCATTTGAACAACACCATGCTTTTTTAGAATTGAATGAACGATTTGGTTGTGTTCGTCACCATTCGCTGCCCAATGAACAATGATACCATTTAGCTGTGCATTCGCTTCAAATTCAAGCAAATAGTGGTGCAAATTGGACAAAACATTGTTCTTTATGTCAGAAGCTGTTTCTCTCAAAAACTCCCATTCGGGCAAAGCGAAAGCCGCTTTGTCGCGTTTTTGGCGCACAAACCAAAGCGTTTCATCGTGCCAATTGACGCGGTCTTCGTCTTTGTTGAAGATTTTTGAGAGGGTGGCGTGGTCTTGAAATATATGGCTCATTTAAAATAAAAATCTAGTTTTGTAAGCGGATTCTTTTTAAAAAACTGCTGTTTTTCATGCATTTCATATGCTAATTCAAATGTTTTCTCTATTCTTTCCAATTCATTTTGATTGGGTTTTGTAAATCTCCTTATTGCTTTATTTTTCCATAATTGAATGTATCCAACACTTAATCTTCTTATTTCTTCTTCTTCATTAATTGTTCCTAAAATCAAATCAGAAAATCCAGCCCAACTTCCTATTTTATGAAACATCTTAATCATTGAAATCTGAACGTCTTTACTTCCAGATAAATAAACTGCACGCGCTTTAGATAGTACATCTATATTCCCACTTTGTGATAAAAAATCTATACAAATATCCCTAATACCTTTTAAATCACTTTCTAAATTGTCTAATGCAATATGATACGCCTTCTCTTCATCAAGTTTTATCAAAGCTAATAAAGCTGTTTTCTTGATTTTTGTATTGTCTTTTATCCAAAAATCTAACAGAATTTCTTTGTATTGTTTACCATTTGTTTCTGCCAAACCTAAAATACTTCCGACAATCTGACTATTTTTTACAAGATTCTCATAATAAATTTGTGAAAAATCAGAAATAGTACCCCTCAGTATAAATCGTGAAAACTCTCGTATTGAAGCCGAATTATCAGCTAAAAAAGGAAAAACAATTTTATTAAAATCACTTCTCTGCTCCTTTAATTTATATAAAATATCTAATCTAATTTTCGCAGATTTATCTTTCAAAAGTTGCTCAATATGCTTTTGGGAAAGTAAGCCAAATTTATCAATTAGGAGTTTCCTAATTAAAAAATGCTTATCTTTTGACAACAACTCTACTTCATTTTTACTAAAACCACCTTGCTTGATTAGATTTTTTGCAATCAAAAACCTTATATCATCTTTGAATTGAGCAAAAAAATCAAGGACAAATTCCTTATTTTCTAAAATGATAAATTCTAATATCTCTTTATAAATGCTCCCTAAATTCGTTCTTTCAACTTTCTGTAACCACTCAATTAAAGGTAAATTTTCAATAAGTGCAGAAAGAAATTCGTTCTTTTTATATTGTTTTAAACCTAAATAAGCGGTTTTTCTAACGGGTTCTACCCAATCTGCTAAACGAAATATCAAAAATGGAATCGCTTGTTTATCATTCGCATTAGCAAGCCGTTTTACAGCCTCTTCTCTTATGTAACCACTCCAATTCAACGAGGCAATTGTCAAAAGCATATTGAATTTGTCATCTGAAAAATTCTGCTTGAAAGCACTGAAGTCCGCTTTTTCAAAACCACAGTGCTTTAATGAGTGATAAAACTCTTTTTTTGATTGAATTTTGTAGTAAAGTAGAATGATTATTTCGCAAGTTCTATCTCTAATATTAACGTTTTCTGATTTCAAAAATGGGATTAAGTCACCAATCATGCTTGGCAATCCAATTTCTAAAATCCCTTCAAGAGCAATCAACTGCTCATTTTCATTATCTTTATCGAATAACCAATTCGGTTTACTTTGCAAAACACGAAACCATTGTATAAACTCTTGATATTCAATCATTTTTTGCCATTTTTTGGGTTTTAAAAAAAAAGTTTACTTTGAAGAAGCATTCAATATCTCCGCAATATGCACAATCTTAACCCCACTTCCCTGCCGTTTCAAAATCCCTTCCATGTGCATCAAACAAGACATATCCCCTGCCGTAATATACTCAGCACCATGTGCGATATGGTCAGCCACACGGTCTTTACCCATTTTGACAGAAATCGCTTCTTCAAAAACACAGAACGTTCCGCCAAAACCACAACATTCATCTTTGCGGTCAAGCGCAATCAATTCCAAACCAGATACCCCCCTCAGTAATTGTTCGGGTTTTGAGAACGGTGCGGCATTGAGTTCGCTCATTTGTGCCAATTTCAGTCCGCGTTGTCCATGACAACTTTGGTGCAAACCGACTTTATGCGGAAAATGGGCGTTTATGGTCCCAATTTTCAAAACGTCGGTCATAAACTCGACCAATTCATAGACTTTTTTGCGAATTTGGGTCGCTGTACCCTCATCTATATCGCTGTGCAAATGCTCTTTGATGTGCAGCGTACAACTGCCCGAAGGGCAAACGATATAGTCGTAATCCTTGAAATTATCCACGAACAAATTATTGCAACCCATCGCCAAATGCTCAAACCCAGAGTTTGCCATCGGCTGCCCACAACACGTTTGATTAGTTGGGAAATGCACGTCGCAGCCGTGTTTTTCCAGCAATTCAAGGGTTGCAACCGCTACTTGTGGGTAGAATTGGTCAATATAACACGGAACAAATAAGCCTACTTTCAAGGACATGATTACATGATTTTATTGATTTACAAGACAGGATGACAGGATTTTACTGATTTACAAGATTCTGTCCATTAATAAAATGAATCCTGTAAATCAGCAAAATCCTGTCATCCTGTCTGCTGTTTTAAGTCAAATATTTTATTCATCAACAACCATTTTTCGCCTTGTTTTGCCATCGGCAAGGCTTGTTGGTATTGCCACATCAACGTTTCCCACTCTTGGACTTTTGGGTTTTCGGCATCTGATTTACCTTTTTTGCCAAAAGAAAAATCGTCTGTCGTTTCCATTATCATAAACAAACGATTGCCGAGACGGTAGATTTCCATATCGGTAATGCCTGAACTCGTGAT
>JANMJN010000933.1:0-7336 GCA_031371355.1 Saprospiraceae bacterium | reverse complement strand
TGTTTTCGCTACAAGACAAGCAGAATCAAGCTTACTCACTTGGGTAGGTGCGGCAGTAACAGACCCTTATGAATATCTAAAAGCGTTGTGGCAAGGGGCTTTTTTCCCGAAACAACGTGAATATACATCTTTCCAAGCATTCTGGGATGCGACTTTGCATGATGGTGTTTTGGCAGTTAGTGATGCAATTGGTGCAAAAGGTTTCAACTCAGCGGCAGTTACAGCTGCTATTGCAGGTGGTGTAACGCAACCTAACGCAAATAAAGACGCTATCGAAATCAGTTTCTATGAAACAATCAATATCGGCGGTGGTCAATACGCAAACAACCCTTGGTTGCAAGAGATGCCTGACCCTGTAACACGTACGGTTTGGGGTAATATTTTGGCAGTGCCAATTGAGTTTGACGGTGTCAACAACTTCGTCGGTTTTAATAATTTGAAAGACGGTGATAAAGTTGATGTTGAGATAGGTGGTAAGACATATACATGTGTTGCTGTTCGTCAATTCGGTCAAATGAAAGGTACCGCGGCAATTGCGTTGGGTTACGGTCGTTCGAAAGCAGGAACTTGTAGTGGTTATGGCACAAATGTTAACCCAGCGATACCCCTCAGTAATGGCATGCCACAATACTTTACAACGGCAAAAATCAGCAATAAAGTAGGACACGACGACGACTTCGCTTGTGTACAACACCACCACACAATGGGTGTTAAAGCATTGGGCAAAGAAGAAGGTGCTGTTATCAATGCCGATGAGAAATCATTGGGTTGGAAAGGTTTTCAAGGCTCTTTGGTTGACAGAACGGTTATCCGTCAAGGCAATTTGAAGGATTTGAAAGGTCTTGTTGAAAAATTACACGAAGAGAAAAAAGAGTTTGACCACCTCAACGCTCAAACGTTGTATCGCGGTCACCAAGATAAATACATGAGTGGTTTGCATTGGTCAATGCACGTTGACTTGAATGCTTGTATCGGTTGCGGGGCGTGTACGGTCGCTTGTATGGCTGAAAACAATGTACCTGTTGTTGGTAAACACGAAGTACAACGTCATCACGAAATGACATGGATTCGTATTGACCGTTATTATTATGGTGATGTCGAAAATCCAAATACGGTCTATCAACCGATGATGTGTCAGCACTGCGATAACGCACCTTGCGAAAACGTATGTCCAGTGAACGCTACCAACCACTCGTCAGAAGGTTTGAATCAAATGACTTATAACCGTTGCATTGGTACACGTTATTGTGCTAACAACTGCCCTTATAAAGTACGTCGTTTCAACTGGCAAGACTACACCACTGCGGATATTTTCCCAATGAATGAGCGTAAATTGACAGGTTCGACGCTTGGTTTCTCTTCTGAAATGCCTTGGGGCGCGGACAACTTGACACGTATGGTTTTAAATCCTGACGTTACAGTTCGAACACGTGGTGTCATTGAAAAATGTTCATTCTGTGTTCAACGTATTCAAGAAGGTAAATTGACAGCTAAAAAGGAATCACGCCTACTACGTGATGGTGATGTTAAAACAGCTTGTCAAACAGCTTGCCCTACAGGAGCGATTAATTTTGGTAATCGCAACGATAAAGGCAGTGATATCAGCAAAACATTGAAATCGTCGTTGAACTACCGCGTTTTGGAAGAAGTGAACACCGATTCAAATGTGTCTTACTCTGCCAAGGTTATTAATAAAGACGAGACATTAGATGCTTAAATAATGATGAATTATGAATTATTTAATATTCATACTTCAAAAGTACCCCCTCAGTATAAAGAGGGTTTCTAAAGATAATTTTTTTTAAAAGAATCATAAACAGTTGATTTTTAAGTGTTGAAAGTTGATGTGAGTGAAATTCATCATTCATCATTCATCATTAAAAAAGCTGTCAATAATCAATCAGAAATGAGTACGATTGTAGCACAAGTTAGGAAGCCGTTAATTCTTGGTAGCAAAACCTACCACCAAATAACGGAAGACATTTGCCGACCAACGGAGGCGACACCTTCGAAAGAGTGGATCATCGGCTTTATCGTGGCTGTTTCAGGTCTCGGTTTGTATTTTTTCAGTGTCCTTTGGACAGTGTGGAATGGCATCGGTTCATGGAACTTAAACCGTACAGTCGGTTGGGGATGGGATATTACCAACTTCGTTTGGTGGGTCGGTATTGGTCATGCAGGCACTTTGATTTCTGCCATCCTTTTGTTGTTCCGTCAAAAATGGCGGACAGGTGTAAACCGTGCAGCAGAAGCGATGACGATTTTCGCGGTTATTTGTGCGGGTCAGTTCCCGATTATTCACATGGGTCGTGTTTGGATGGCTCCTTTCATTTTCCCTTATCCCAATACACGGGGTCCTTTGTGGCCAAACTTTAATTCACCTTTGTTTTGGGACGTTTTTGCGATTTCGACTTACTTCACCGTATCATTATTGTTCTGGTACACAGGTCTTGTGCCTGACTTTGCAACAGTTCGTGACAGGGCTACAGGTTGGAGACGTAAATTGTATACTAATTTAGCATTTGGTTGGACAGGTTCAGCGAAACACTGGCAACGTTGGGAAGCCTTATCGCTTGTTTTAGCAGGAATCTCTACACCGCTTGTATTGTCAGTTCACACAATCGTATCTTTTGACTTCGCTACTTCAGTCATTCCGGGTTGGCATACAACAATTTTCCCGCCTTACTTCGTTGCAGGTGCGATTTTTTCTGGCTTCGCAATGGTATTGACTTTGATGTTGGTCGTTCGTAAATTATTGAGATTGGAAGATTACATCACTCTTGAGCACATCGAAAGTATGAACAAGGTCATTTTGTTGACGGGTTCAATCGTTGGTGTGGCTTACTTGACGGAGTTGTTCATTTCTTGGTATTCAGGCTATATCTACGAGCAATTCGCTTTCTATAACCGTGTATTCGGTATCTATTGGTGGTCATATTTCGGCATGATGCTGTGTAATGTTGTTTCACCACAGTTGTTCTGGAGTAAAAAACTCCGCCGCGATATTTGGGTGACGTTTTTTATGTCTATCTTTATCAATATTGGTATGTGGTTCGAGCGTTTCGTTATCATCGCCACGACATTGGCACGTGATTATCTCCCATCTTCTTGGAGTTATTATTCACCAACTTGGGTAGAAATTGGCTTGTTTGTCGGTTCTTTGGGCTTATTCTTTACATGTTTCTTGATATTTACACGTATCGCACCTGTAGTGGCTATTGCTGAGATTAAATCAATCTTGAAAACAATGGGCGATCAATATATTACGCATAACACAGTCGCCGACCAAGCCGCACATGGACATGGACACGACGAAGAAGAGGAGCACGCTCATCATTGAGTACACATTTAGGGAATGATAAAGGTTTTCTAAATCAATGAGCTAAAATACTGAGGGGTCTCCCTTCAACTTTTGAAAGATTTAAATTTCTCAATACAATGAAATTTTATAATAAACAAATTCTTTTTGGCTTATACAACGACGAGACGGAGTTGTTATCAGCCGTGACGAAAGCCAATAAAGCGCACCTCGATATTTGGGATGTCTTTTCTCCATTCCCGGTGCATGGTCTCGACCCGAAATTGCACTTGTCTGAATCTCGATTGCATCAAGCCGGTTTTATTTATGGTGCGATTGGATTGTTGACAGGTTTCTTGTTTATGACTTGGGCTTTTTGGAGTGATTGGCCTATCATTTTCGGTAACAAACCTTATTGGCCTGTGCCAGCGTTTATTCCTGTAACTTTTGAGTTAACGGTGCTTTTTGCTTCAATTGGTATGACCGTAACATTTTATACCATTTGCGGCATGGGACCGGGCATCGAAAATCCAACGCTTGACGACCGTATCACAGACGATAAATTTTGCGTCGCATTTGATGTGACAGGAGCAAGTTCAGCTGAAGTAGATAGTTTTAAGAGTTTCCTAAGCACTTCAGGTGCTTCTGAAATCAATCAAAAGTTAATATAAGAATTGAATATTGTTAATTGGATATTGCTTATTGCGAAATAATCAATATTCAATAATAAATAATCAATAGATAAATGGCATTTTAAAGAAATTTTTAGACTAAAAGTCTCTGAAAATAAATCGAAATGAATAAGAAATTTTTAGGCGGATTATTGGCTGCAACGCTTGCAGCATTCGCGTTCGAGGCTTGTTCTCCTGCGCATGGCAACGCTACTGGGCATGAGTATATGCCTGATATGGCGCACTCTATCGCTTACGAACCGAATAAAATTGATGAGTATTCTCTCCATACATGGAATGAAGGTAGCGTCAGAACGGTTACGCAGTTGTGGGGTACACCTCGTTTGCCAATAAAGGGAACGATTCCGCGTGGTTCAGTAGGTATTTCTGCACATGGTTACAGTGCGGATTATATTGCACAGCTAAATGGAACTGGTAGTAGAGGGATTTCTACACCTGTAAATGGTAATGTACCTTACTATTATGCAGACAGTGAAGAAGAACGCACTAGAGCTACTCGTGAAATCATTACTAATCCGTTTCCGATTACTAAAGCCGGTTTGACGAAAGGGAAGGAGTTATACACGATATATTGTGGCATTTGTCATGGTGCAAAAGGAGCTGGTGATGGTTATTTGGTGCGTGACGATGGTAAATATCCTGCACAACCAGCGAACTTGACGCTTGATACTTTTGCAAACGGCAATGTCGGACGCCTTTATCATGGAATCATGTATGGTAAAAACGTCATGGGAAGCTATGCAGATAAATTGAGTTATGAAGAACGTTGGAATGTTATTCACTATATTCGTTCATGTGAAGCAGAGGTGAAAAAACTTCAATACGATGAGATTTGGAATACATTCAAACCAAAAGAAGCGGTCTCTGACTCATTGATGAAGGTTTTGTCAGCAGCCAAAACGAAGGCAACACAACAAGTACCACCAACAAAAGTAGAAACAGTACCCGCTTCGGGAGGTCATTCGACAGGTCATCGTCGATAAATGCCCCGCAGTAAAAATTGTAAATTGTTTGAAAAAAACAATCTATAATGTGCTAATAATTTGGAAATCAATAAGTTAAAAATAATTCGGCGAAATTAATTGTCGCTGTTTAATGTCTTAATATGAAACAGTTTGCGTTCGAGACAAAGCAAAAAAATGTGTTGTTTAGTTTTATGGCTCTAGGAGTCATATCACTGGCGGCTTCATTTTTTATTGACCCAACGGAACATCACACCCGTTTTTGGACTAACCTTTTGCATAACTCTGCCTTTTTTGGCGGTATTGCGTTCATGTCTATTTTTGTAACGGCTGCAACCATTACAATGTACGCAGGTTGGCATACAGCTTTCAAACGTATTTGGGAAGCGATGGGTTTGTTCTTACCAATTGGATTGGGTGGTATTGCTATTGTCGGAATTGGTGCGGCTATGGGTTGGCATCATCTCTATCATTGGGCAGATGCAGATTTGGTAAAAGGGGATAAAATCCTAACAGGTAAAGCAGGTTTCTTAAACCTTAGGATGTTCTTCTTAGCAACTTTTGGCTTTGGTGGTATTTGGTATTTCTTTATGCGCAAATTCCGTACATTGTCTTTGGCTCAAGATGAAACTACTCCTACTTCCAAGGGGGATTATCCTTGGTATGAAAGAATGAAGGTTTGGGGAGCTATTTTCCTACCCATTGCAGGTTTTACAAGTGCAGCTGCTATTTGGTTATGGCTTATGTCGCTTGATGCGCATTGGTATTCAACAATGTACGCTTGGTACGCAACAGCCAGTTGGTGGGTAACTTGTTTGTCACTTACAACATTGATGTTGATATACTTGAAAGGTAAAGGCTACTTTACTTGGGTAACAGATGAGCACTTACATGATTTAGGTAAATTCATGTTTGCATTCACGATTTTTTGGACATACTTATGGTTCTCTCAATATATGCTTATTTGGTATGCCAATATTGGTGAAGAAACAATATATTACCGTCAACGAATGGGCGAGTTTCCTGTTTTGTTTTATGGTAACTTAGTTTTGAATTTTGTTTTACCTTTCCTCATCTTGATGCGTAATGATACAAAACGAAAGTATGGTACCCTTACTTTTACCTCTGCTTTGATATTCTTCGGTCACTGGTGGGATTTTTTCCAAATGGTAAAAATCGGTCCTTTCAAATCAGCTATGGCGCATCAAGGTGGTGGACATACTGAGGGGGCAACACATGGTGCGGCTGGTGAAGGGGCACATGGCGCAGTTGAACAAACAGCACAAGCTGTGGGCGAACATGCAGCTGGTGCGGCACATGCCGTTGAAGCAGCAGGACATGATGTAGTACAAGCAGCAGTTGACGCAACACCTGCACTCGATGCTTTAAATCAAATGAATATGGATAATTATTTCCATTATACACCAGATATGACACCGGGTTTTGGTATTCCGGGTCTTTTAGAGATAGGTACATTTTTAGGTTTTACGGCTTTGTTTGTGTGGTTTGTATTCAGCCGCTTAGAGAAAGCATCGCTTTATCCTACAAATGATCCTTATTTGGAAGAGACAACGCATCACCATTCTTAAGATTGAGATAATGAATATTGTTGTTTGAATATTGTTTATTGTAAAACAAGCAATATTCAATAAAGACCCCTCAGTATTTAGACTATTTTTTAAATTTATAAAAAATCTAAATAGATTTTTAAAACAAAGGCAGATAAACGGACTAAAATTTAGTGCTAAATTTGCGAAAAATATAATTGAATGACAACGTTACTCGTACTGGCAAGCATCGTACTATTCATAGTGGTAGCTGTACAAATTGGACGAATCAGTGAATTGTCAGCGAAGATTCGGGGCGAAGAAGCTGTTCAAGAGGAAAGCAACAAATCCAACTCACGTTTGGGTATGTTCTTTATGGTAGGCTTCTTAGTCTTCTGTGTCGCTTCAGCTTGGTATTATAAAAACTATATGATTGGATATGGTCCATTGGAACATGCCTCTGAGCATGGTGCAAAGATTCAATCTTTGTTCAATTGGACATTATTCTTCACGGGTATTGTATTCATTTTGACCCACATAGCACTCTTTTGGTTTGGTTACAAATATCGTGGTGAAAAAGGACGCAAAGTTCTATTTATGCCACATGATAACAAACTTGAAGTGATTTGGACAGTCATTCCAGCTGTGGTCATGTGCGGCTTAGTTGTCGGTGGCTTGTGGGTTTGGAATGATGCTATGGGCGATGTTAAAGAAGGCGACGAACACCTTGAAATAGAGGCAACTGCCTACCAATTCGGTTGGACATTGCGCTATCCAGGTGCTGATGGAGCCATAGGTACCAAATACTATAAAAATATAGTACCAGGTCTTAATGAT
>JANMJN010000908.1:0-3490 GCA_031371355.1 Saprospiraceae bacterium | reverse complement strand
AAAAGAGACTAATAAAGAGCCTCGTGTTTATACGTTGCAGGAGTATCTGCATCGTGAAGAAGACAATAAAGAACTACACGAATATTATAATGGTATTATAACAAAACTACCTATGGCAAGAGGACCTCACAACACTATTACTGCCAATTTTTCGGCAGAACTAAAAATTGCAGGCAGGGCAAATAAGAAAAACTATTGGGTAATGACAGGGCAACAGCTTGTTTATCTACCAAAGCTGAATTTTGGTTTATATCCCGATGCTTTGGTTGTCTGTGATACCCCTCAGTATTTTGATAAAAATGAAGTTTTATTGATTAATCCCATACTCATTGTTGAGGTTTTATCAAAAAGTACAAAAAAGTATGACCGTACTGAAAAATTTGAGGAATACCGTACTTTGGATAGTTTCAGAGAATATGTTTTGGTTGACCAAAAGAAATGTCATATTCAAATACGCTATCGCGAAACGCCTGATACATGGCGTTATACAGACATAACAGATATGAATAGTTCTATTTTTTTAAAATCTTTGGATTGCTCTATTTCTGTGGCTGATATTTATGAAAATGTAAAAGTTTGAACTAAAAATTGTTTTTGATATTAAAAAATGCCTTGTTAGATTACTCGAACAAGGCGTTTTTTTTAACTCTTAAAGTTTTAGAATTACTATACTACAAACCTACATCTTCACTATCTTCTTCATCAAAACCCCTTTATGGGTAAGAATTTTCAAAAAATACGTTTCCGCAGTCGGAATACTGCGGGGGATCAAAAACAGAACAAAAGTTAAAGTTTGCTTTATCTCAAAATATTATACATTAATGAAATACTATTTGCATGAATAACAACGTATTTTGTGCATCATTTCAAATCTTTAAACAACTAAATTATGTTAAACCAAATCAAACAATTGTCTCCGCTCGTTTTACTGTTGTTATGCCTATTCAGTTGTCAATCCATCGGTAAAAAAAACCAAGTGACCATTCAATCCAAGAGTGTAGATGTGCATCAGATGTCTCAAAACGATAAGTTTGGCGATAAAAAATCGGAATCACTCACTCAAAATACCCCCCTCAGTAAAACCGACCATTTTCCAATGTTTTATACTTTTATGGTCAACCACAAGGTGCGGGCGATGTATGTACGACCTAAAAACAAGGTCGTGACCATCTTTGACAGGCTGAACTCGTCGGGTCTTGACAAAATAGATTCATTGGATTTTGTCGGCGTGACCTATCCCGACGAAAACATTATTTTGCAAGAAATCAACCGCCGCTTTTCGGTTTTTCAAGGCTATACTTTAGGTTTGTACAAACGCAGCCACGACCTCAAAGATGCTTATATGAGTTCAAAACGGATTTATGAGGAGGAACAAGCGTATATGAAGGCAGCATTTAAACAATACAAAACGGGGCGTGATTTCAGAAAAGCCTTGCATCGCGAATGTCGCTATTCGTATATCTGCAACCTCATCGGACCATTTAGCAAAACAGGAACGAATGTAGATTCCATTTCGACGGAATATGTCAAACAAGTCAATAGTTTGAAAAAAGAACTGCGGAACATTATCAAAACGAGACGCGGAACGGATAAAAACGTTCAAGAAACCGTCTATGATTTCAACCGCTTTTTGAGTCGAAAAGCAATGAAAACAGATTCTGCCTTTGATTATCAATGGTCTATGGCTGAACAAAACTTTACAGGTGAAACCCGAGAGTTCCTCAAATTCAGATTATTGAAAGAAAACTATGGGGCGATAAACAACTATAATTTTTACTTTGATAAATTCAAAAAGACGTGTAGAGACAAAGATTTTGTCGATTATCTCGATGATTGGGCAGTGAAGAATATTCATGATTTCAACAAATTAGAGTTGGTGACGACCTTAACCGATTCGACAGGTCAGAGCCTTGTATGGTCTGATATTCTGGCAAAATACAAGGGAAAGAAAATCTATATGATCGTTTCTGATTTCCCTGTTTTCCAATTTTATGGGCTACCCCTCAGTAAAAAGATGTCTGAATTTGAGGAAAACAATACGCAGATTATTTTCATTTCAAGGGATGAAAGCAAGGAAAAATGGCAAAAAAGCCTTGAATTGGCGGAAGCCAAGCCGTTTCAAAACTATCATTTGTCGGCAGAAGACACAACGCTTATGAATTTTTTGAAAACAGGAGAAAGAAAAATGGTTGCTAATGTCTTGATAGACGAGAACGGCAAAGTTGTTTTGGCTCAAGCAGCCTCACCGAATCAAATGGCTTTGTTGATGCGGCAGTTGAAAGTGGTTTCAAAAGTGATAATGCCTTAAAGGTTTAAACAAAAACAGGGCGACACCCTTTAAAAGGTTCGCCCCGTTGGAAAACTATCGCAAAAAGAATAATTCGTGATTGATTAATGCACCCCCTCAGTGTCAGCGACTAAAATAGCCTCTGTTACCTCTTCTTCATCACCTGTTTTGTTTGGATTGTAATTTTTATAAATAGCCATTTTCAAACGTTCACTCAAATACAACATCGCAGGAACAAGGACAAGCGTTAAGAAAGTAGCGAAAAGCAACCCGTAAATCATCGTCCAACTGAGGGGTCCCCAAAACGCGACGCTGTCGCCACCAAAGTGCAAATGTGGATTCAGTTCTGTAAATAAAGTGACAAAATTGATATTCATTCCGATTGCTAAAGGTATCAAACCTGATGTGGTCGCTGCTGCAGTGAGCAAAACAGGCGTCATACGTGTCCGACCTGATTCTATAATGGCTTCTTTGAGTGGTACACCTTGTTTCAACAGTATTTCTGTAAACTCAACCAATAAAATACCATTTCTGACCACAATACCCGCCAATGCGATGACACCAATACCCGTCATAACAATCGCAATGTCCATACCTGTAAAGACAAAACCGAGCAAAACGCCTATGATTGAGAAGATAATTTCAGACAAAATGATAATCATCTTGGAAATCGAGTTGAATTGAATCACCAAAATCAAGATAATCAGACCAATACTTGCCATCATCGCCCAACCGAGGAAAGCCATTGTTTCGGCTTGTTCTTCTTTTTCACCACCGAATTTGATTTCGACATCGGACGGTGCTTTGAAATGAGAAGCCGCCGCTTCGACCTGTGCCACGACTTGATTGGGATTGAAATCGGTCAAAATATTCGATGAAATGGTTACAACCCGCTTTTGGTTTTTACGTTTGATACCGCCCAAAGTGTTGCCATAACTGACATCTGCTAAGGAATTTAGCGGCACAGAACGTAATTGCCCCTGCATGACCATATCGCGGTAAACTATTTTTTGCCCCAAAAGTGTATTCACATTACTGCGTTGGTTTTCTTGAAAACGCAAATTGACAGGAAAATCTTCGTCAGGCGTTTTAAACTTCGTCACCTCTTTGCCAAACAGCGATGTCCGCATATCCATGCCGATTTGGGCGGTCGAAATGCCTTCGCGCATCGCTCTTTCACGGTCGATATTGACAGTCACTTCG
>JANMJN010000886.1:0-2641 GCA_031371355.1 Saprospiraceae bacterium | reverse complement strand
CGATACGCGTTTCATAGCGTCTGCAATCAACAAACCAATTGTTTCGTCGTTGTTAGCAGAGATAGCCGCCACTTGTTGGATTTTCGCAAAATCGTTGAGGATATGCTCGCTTTGTGTTTTCAAGTTTTCAACAACTTTAGCGACAGCTTTGTCCATACCGCGTTTCAAATCCATTGGATTTGCACCCGCAGCCACGTTTTTCAAACCTGCACGAACCATTGCTTGAGCCAAAACAGTTGCCGTTGTCGTACCATCTCCAGCTGCATCAGCTGTTTTAGATGCCACTTCTTTAACCATCTGTGCACCCATGTTAGCGATTGGGTCGCTCAATTCGATTTCTTTAGCTACAGTCACACCGTCTTTTGTGATTTGAGGTGCACCGAAACTTTTTTGGATAACGACATTACGACCTTTTGGTCCCAACGTTACTTTTACTGCATCAGCCAACGCATCAATACCGCTTTTGAGTTTCTCGCGGGCGTCGGTATTAAAACTAATTTCCTTAGCCATTTTTAATTTTTAAAATTGATAATTAAACAATTAAGAATTTTTTACTGATCCAAAGGATTCCTTCGGAAGGAGGTGAGTTTTTAGAATTAGAAATTAGGAATCAATCAACTTTAAGCGTTGTTATCATTCATCATTCATAGCTCATAACTCATAATTAAAGAATAATGAGGATGTCGTCCTCACGCATGATAAGATAGTCAACACCTTCGTGGCTCAATTCTTGTCCAGAATATTTGCCATACAATACGATGTCTCCTACACTGACGGTCAAGGCAACGCCTTCTTTACCGGGTCCAACGGCGACAACTTCGCCACGTTGTGGTTTTTCTTTTGCTGTGTCCGGGATGATGATACCACCCTTTGTCTTCTCTTCCGCAGGAGCGGGTTTCACAACTACTCTGTCGTTTATCGGCTTCATAGTCCTTAAATTTTTTAGTTTTGTTAAATGAATTAAATAAAGTTTGACGTTAATAAGCGTCGAAAACACGATAATATCTATGCTTTCAACGACTACTCTCTATCATTTCTCGTGCCACCCACCTTTTGACTGACAAAATTGCAGATGCGCTTTCAAAAAGTCGGCAAATGTAGCTAATTATACTGAGGGGGGTCATTTTGACAGGTTATTTTGTCAATAAATAAAATAGTTCGGTTTTTCAATCCGCATATTCCACCTTAAAATTGTCAATATAAGCAGGTGCTTTATTTGGATGCCACACATAGGTTTTAAAAACATCCCTAACATCAGTGGTCTGATGCGAGGTGCCGATAATAGAGACATTGTACCATTGATGCGCTAATTTGACTTGTGATTCTAAAGTATAATTTTTCCAATCGGCTGACTGTCCCGTTGTTGTAATCGTTTGGAAAACGACACTTGGTACTTGATTTACATCTTCAACATACACATCAAATGAGACTTTGAACCGATGTTCAGGTTTGGTGAAATAGCTGCTGATTGTCCCTTCCATGCCTGGTGCATAAGGCTGTTTTTCATCTAATTTTACGATAAAAGTGCCTTGCTTAGTGCGTGAGTGGTCTTCATTGGGATAGTTTGTTGTTTCAAAATCATTGAAAAAAAGTGGCTTATTGGCTGTCAGTTGACGCATATAAGCTGTATCAGTCTGAAAGACATACGTTTTGAATGTACCACCCCAAATAAAATCGGCGTGTTGAAAAGAATCAATTAATTGAAAACGTTTATCGTCTCTGATGATTTCAAAAGGGACTTTGTACATACCGCCTGCAAAAATACTCTCCCAAACCAAAAGACTTTTTGTTGGCACTGGCTCATGCTTAAGGATTTGATGAAAACTGCGATGACGCGGGTCTTCAAAAGGATTGATACCAAAAATCATATCTATGTACATTCCTTCTGAATAGAGGGAATAGCCTTCTTTTTGAATTTTATCTTTGTATTTCTTCGCCGCTTCAAATTGTGTCAGTTGTGATGGATGTAGATTAAAATCAATTTGCCAATTCAAATTTCTGTATAAAAAAACAACAGCAAGGAGAACAAAAAGCCCTCTTATATACTTGGCTTGAATTTTTGGCAACCTCAATTCGACCCCCTCAGTAATTAGGTTCGCGCCACGCGAACAAATGAGACCCATCATTGGGGCAACACACAACATCACACGCATCAAACCTTGTGACGAAAAAATGCCATACATCCAAAACAACGAATGTGCTATGAAATACGCGACGAAAATGCCATACACCAACCACATTTCATCCACATCAAAAGGCATTTTCTTTTTCAGAAACAATATCAAACGCCGCAAACCATCCAACAAACCAACAACGAGCATAAAATAAACAAAACCGCCTGTGACCCACGGCATATTAACAATAAAATCATTCCATTTGCCAATGCCATAAACATGATCGGTGGTAGCATAAACCATTTTATTGAACACCCAAAGCATAGATTCATGCGTCGAATAACCCGCTATGCTATAAAATATATGCCCAAAGGACAACAACGGTATGTATTTCCACTGCTTGCGGATCGCTAAATAAATGAGTAATACACAAAAGATTATCAAACCTTCAGAGCGAATAAAAGGCAGAAAAGAAGCAACTAATGTTCCCCAGAAATAACGTTCGCGATGATACAACCACACACACC
>JANMJN010000882.1:0-2002 GCA_031371355.1 Saprospiraceae bacterium | reverse complement strand
GATTGGTTGGAAGTGTCGCAAGACATCATCCAAAAGTTTGCGGAAGCAACGCTCGATTTTCAATGGATTCATTTGGATAACGAACGCGCCAAAACGGAATCGCCTTTCGGACAAACGGTGGCGCATGGTTTGTTATCGCTTTCTTTGACGCCTTATTTTAGTTATCAATTATTAAAAATTGAATCAGCGAAACTGTTCGTCAATTATGGCTATAACAAAGTGCGGTTCATTTCGCCTGTTTTGTCGGGTCAAAGGATTCGCTTAAAAACGGTACTAAAAAGCATAGAAAGTGATGCCAAAGGGCATAAAATGTACACAGAACAAACAATTGAAATCGAAGGTGTTTCAAAACCTGCTTGTGTTGCAGAATCTATTGCTTTCATTATTGAATAGGTCTCAATACTGAGGGGTATGCTCATATTTATCATTCATCATTTATCATTATAAAAATGCGATTAAAAGACAAAGTTGCCATCATCACAGGTGGCGCACGCGGTATTGGTAAAGCAACAGCCGAAATTTTTACAAAGGAAGGTGCAACTGTCATCATTTGGGATATGCTTGACGAAGGCGAAAAGACCGCAGCGGACTTGCGTTTGGCTGGTTTTAATGCCGAATTTCAGAAAATAAGCGTCACCGACGTCCCCGCTCTCGAAGCAGCTGCGCAAAGCATAGTGGACAAATACGGTAAAATTGACATCATCATCAACAATGCGGGCATCACCCGCGACAAGTCTTTTTTGAAAATGAGCCATGATGAATGGCAACAAGTCATTGATGTCAACTTGACGGGCGTTTTCAACTGCACCAAAGCTGTTGCGCCGCATATGGTCATGCGCAATTATGGGCGCATCATTTGCACATCTTCAATCGTCGGCGTGCATGGTGCTTTTGGACAGACCAATTATGCGGCTGCCAAAGCGGGTTTGATAGCGATGTGCCGCACATGGTCAAAAGAATTGGGTTCAAAAGGCATCACTGCCAATGCCGTTGCCCCGGGTTTCATTCTAACCGATATGACGGATGCGATTCCTGCGGAAATCCGAGAGCAGCAAATTAGAGCGATTCCCGCTCGTCGGGCGGGTCTTCCAGAGGACATTGCTTACACTTATTTGTTTTTAGCATCAGATGAAGCCTCTTATATCAATGGGCAAGTGATTGGGGTGAATGGCGGTGTGGCACTTTGAGGCAAGTGGATTTAGATAAAGATAACCACTGATAACTTGCGTCAAGTTTCAAGCTTGACGCAAGTTAATTGATTGATAAACAGTAGTTTATAAAGTGGAATGTGATATGTTTTAACGTGCAATCATACCGCTATCCAATACCAATTCGGTGCCTGTCGCAAAAGAAGCTTCATCGGATGCTAAAAACAACGCACCATAGGCGATTTCGATGGCATCAGCCATGCGCCCTTGTGGCGATGAATTTTTGATGGATTCTTTTACGACTTCATTGGCTAAAAGTGGCTCCGTCATCGGTGTCTTAACCCCACCTGGCGAGAGACCATTGACACGTATTTTATCAGGTGCCAATACCACAGCCAAATCTTTGGTCAACATGTGCAAACCGCCTTTTGAAGCCGAATAAGCGGTGCCATTGCCGCCCACAAACCCTGCAACAGAAGCGATATTGACTATGGAACCGCCGCCGACATGGCGCATATGAGGCACAATAGTTTTACAACCTATAAAAGGACCTGTTAGATTTATCGCAATTACTTTTTCCCACAATTCTTTTGTTGTAGTATCCAAACTCAAACCTGCAGGATAGATACCTGCATTATTGATGAGTATATCAATGCGCCCATATAGCTCAATAGCTTTGGCAGCGACGAGATTCCAATCGCTTTCAGAGGTCACATCGTGCTTTATGAAAGCAATATTAAGCCCTTGTTTGTGAGCTTCTGTAACCCATATTTTGAGTTTTTCTTCTTGAATATCGGTGGCTAAGACATGAGCACCCTCTTCAGCAAAAAGTTTGGCTTCGGCAGCACCCATAC
>JANMJN010000844.1:0-1859 GCA_031371355.1 Saprospiraceae bacterium | reverse complement strand
ACCGATCCGTCGGGCAAAAAGACTTACGTTTGTGCCGCGTTTCCGAGTGCATGTGGCAAAACGAATTTTTCAATGTTGATTCCGCCCGAAGAGTTTGATGGTTGGAAAATAACAACTGTTGGGGACGATATTGCTTGGATTAAGCCAAGACATGACGGTCGGTTGTTCGCCATCAATCCAGAGGCGGGGTATTTTGGCGTCGCTCCAGGCACAAATATGAAAACGAATCCGAATGCCATGTTGACGATTCGTGAAAACACCATTTTTACGAATGTTGCGCTCACCCCTGATGGCGATGTGTGGTGGGAAGGCATGACAAAAGAAGTACCCGAAGGCATGACGGACTGGACTGGCAAACCTTATGACTCTAAAAGTGGTAAACTGGCAGCTCATGCGAACTCAAGATTCACAACGCCTGCCTATCAAAACCCTGTTATTGACCCGAATTGGGAAAAACCTGAGGGAGTACGCATACGGGCATTCATTTTTGGAGGTCGTCGGAGTACGACCATTCCTTTGGTTTATCAAGCGTTTAACTGGAGTTTTGGGGTTTACATGGCTTCCACAATGGGTTCAGAAACAACGGCTGCGGCTTTTGGAGAACAAGGGAAAGTGCGCCGTGACCCGTTTGCAATGCTGCCATTCTGCGGCTACCACATGGCGGATTACTTCAACCATTGGCTACAGTTAGGGCGTGGTTTACAAAGCCCCCCTCGCATTTTTGGGGTCAATTGGTTTAGAAAAGATGGAGACGGCAATTTCTTATGGCCCGGCTTTAGCGACAATATGCGGGTTTTGAAATGGATCATTGACCGGGTACGTGGTCGCGTGGGTTCGGTCGAAAGTCCGATAGGTTGGATGCCGCGTTATGAAAATATGGACTGGTCAGGCAGCGATTTTTCACAAGAACAATTTGATGAGATTATGTCTATTGACCGTGAGGAATGGAAGACAGAATTGCTCGGTCATCAAGAGCTGTTCGAACGCATGTACGACCAATTGCCAAAGGAATATTTGTTTATGCGCCAATTGTTGTTGTCGGGATTGTGGCGTTCGCCTGAACGGTGGCACATGGAGGAGGAAGAGGCATAATGGTGGATGGTGAAAATTTAAATAGAAAATGAAGCCTTTTGGTGATTAAGAATCATTGGGCACATTTATAAAGGATGTCGCTCGATTTCTTCGGAAATCGGGCTTTTTTTATGGCGGATACTGAGGGGGGTGAAAAACAAATGAGCTTGCCGATTTTTTTGGGGGGTTAGCTAATTTTTTAGTGCTGTTTGATGAAAAGGGTTGTTCAAATTAGAAAAAAATATGCCAAGAAAAAAACTGTTTGAAATGTACCCAAACATTAAAAATAAAACAGCAGCTAAACAGTGTTTATAACCATGATTTGCTTGATTTTTGCGCAATAAAGTGTCAAAAACACAAATAACACAACACATACAAAGTGGGGTTTTATTCTGACAAATTTTCCCATTTTGGGGAACTTATGCTACAATTTATGCCAAAATACAATGGCATATTTTTAGTAATTATTTAGGTAGTTCACAATAATCAACCAACATTCATGAATATAAAGTATCACTCAAAACCTTCATTCCATTGAGAATTTGATTAAGCTAAAAACCATTTATTTAATACAAATACAACCAAACTAACTTTTGTCTTTTTTATTTAAAAACAAACAAAATGAATAAAATATTCACACAACTATCTCTACTTTTAAATTTTCTCATACCTCACGCAACTATTCAATATCAAATTTGAGTTTTAAAACAATGACCGTATTACGGGCATATTAGGTATGGTTTCAAATGGCAACTATTAGGTTGAAACTGTACTACGTTTTCAAAACC
>JANMJN010000832.1:0-4413 GCA_031371355.1 Saprospiraceae bacterium | reverse complement strand
CGTTTTGACCTCACAAAGGTAACGGCACTTTAATCAGCTTTGCAAGTGAACGGTAGAAATTAAACGGTAAACGGTCATATTTTCCCGTTTTTTGGTATTTAATATATTTCTTTAAAAAATGCTATGGGTACTGAGGGGGGTAAAATGTCTTGTATTCCCTAATTTTTGTGACAAAAACGCGGTGAGAGCAATTTAAAAATCTTTTTTCTTAAACACCCGAATCGCGAAGAACAAAGGCACAATTGCCCATAAAACCATTATGCCGAAAGCGAAACTCATGCCCAATGCCGAGCCGAAAAACTGCTTGTAAATAGCACCTGTATAGCCCATCATTGCTGAAACGTCCATTTGTAACATGACGAATACGCGCGCCAAATCAATCGGATTCAAAGCCGTAAAGCCCAACATCGCTTTTTCAAGCGGATAATCGCTGAATGTGAACATCAGGAAAAGAATGAGAAAGTCATAAATCAAAGAGAAATAGAACCACAGCATCAAAGCAACGCCAATGCCTTTTGCCTTGTCTTGCGTGACGGCAGCAACCCAAAAAGCGATACTTGAAAATATAAAAGTCAATAAAATGCCTGACAACAGCAGCGAAATACCCGCCCCATCAGCAGAAAATATCAAAACAGGTATGCCGATACCGATTAAAAAAGCGGCAGAAAGCGATAATACGACTCCGCTAAATTCACATACGAGTAAGCGAATGCGCTCTATCGGCTGTGCCAACATCAGTTCGATGAATTGATAAGAATTGTAATAATGTATAGTCGTAAAAATGACACTGACCAACGGAACGATGATGAGAACGATGTTCAAAAGGTTTAAAACGCTTTTTGACGCATTGGTTTCTGTCGCAAAAAGGGCGGCTGAAATGAGCAATAAAAAAGCAGTGTAGCCGATAATCATGCGGCTGCGAAGTATGTCGTAAAGGACGTAACGGATAATTTTCATTGTTAATTATGATTTTTGACCACAGACTAAAGTGATGCGACTGATTTTCGCTGATTTTTTTATTGTTTTAGACCTTAGTTGTTAATTGATGGTTTTTTACTGAGGGGTGTATATGCCCATTCATTTGAAAACGAACGCCTTCTGTCATAACTGCGGCAATCGCACGTGCTAGACGGGTTTCATTAGTTGCCGCTTTGAGGGCTTCGACGGGTTTAAAAAACTGCATTTTGCCCTCTTGCAAATACATCACATCGGTTGTCATTTCCTCCAAATCGCTGAGGATGTGCGAGGTCATTAATATCAGTTTACCTTTATTTTTTTCTTTTAAAACTTTCGCTTTCAATATTTCAGAAGCCACAGGATCAAGCCCTGCGGTCGGTTCATCGAGCACCAATACTGAGGGGTCGAAAAGGAAGGCGAGACAAGCACTGACTTTTTGGACAGTGCCACCAGAAAGCGTCCGAATCGGTTTCTCGAATTGTTTTTTCAAGTCAAAAGCGTTCAACAATTCTTCATCGAGTTTAGAACCGTGTTTTTGACGCAAATCAATCATCATATCAAAAATTTGCCTCACACGCATATTGTCAGGATAACGTCCAATTTGGGGCATATAACCGATGTCGCGACGGTAATCACAAGATGTGGTTACGTCTGTACCCTTAAAACGTAAGGTACCAGAATCAGGAATGACCATGCCGAGCAAGCATTTTATCAAAGTTGTTTTGCCTGAACCATTGGGTCCGATGAGCGAAACGGCTTGTCCTTCTGTGAAAGTAGCGGTTACAGAATCGAGGGCTTTTAATTTGCCAAATCGTTTGCTTATATTTTGAATTTCTATCATTGAATATCTTTTTTATTGGCTAAATACTGAGGGGTGTCTTTTTGAGAAATGGGTTTCATCATAGGCTGTCCATCCACCAAATCTTCAGGTGTTAGGCTTGGAAAAATCTTTTCGGCACGTTCCATCAGATTGACCATAAAACTGTGTAAAAGCATCAAACCTTGCGGCATTTGTTCAATTATTGAAGCAAAAAGGCTCACAGGATGGTACGGGACGTCACCGATGCCATCGTGATTTAAGTCATATCCCTCGTATTTATCCCAATAGTTTTTGTCAAATTTATTGAGCGTTGTCATCCCGTTTGTGGCAATATCAAAGGTGTTAGCCGTAAAATTATTTTCAATAAATGGGTTGTCATCACAACTCGCTTGTACCCGAACAGCCCAACCGTTTTCATGAAATTGGTTGTGCAAAACAGTTGTTCTACTGGTACCTTCCATAAAAATACCGACTGTATTGTTGTCAAAAGTATTGTTTTCAATACGGCTATCTGAAATATCTTTCAAGAGCAAGCCATATGCTGCGCTCCCCCAATTGTGGTCAAAATGATTGCGCAACATCGTGACGTGGCGTGTGTACATAACCGCTACGCCCGCCCCGTTGTCGCGGATGGTGTTGTCTGTATAAGTATCGTTGTGCGAAAACATAAAATGCAAACCATAGCGTATATTGTTTGTTGAAAGGTTGTTTTCAATCAATGAGTTGGTAACGAATTCAAAATAAATACCATCGCGCTGTCCTTTGATGCGATTGTTTTTGATGAGCAAACTGTCGCATTTCCAGGCGTGGATGCCGTTACCTGTGTTCTGTTCTTCGGCAGGTTTGCCCTCAATCACATTGCCATCGGCAATGCAATTATGAGAAGCAGAAAAATAAATGGCGAAATAGCCATTTTCAATATGATTGCCTATGACGTGAACGTTTTGGGATTCCAATACCTTGACCGCCGCCCAATCTATCATCGCCGTTTTACCAATATTCATCAAATGGAAACCTTGAATTGTGACGTTGTCCGATTTTACTGTAAAAATTTCATTTTGATATTGAGCATCAATGATAGGGAAGTTTTCGCCGATTATACTGAGGGGCGCGCTTATAACTAATTGATTTTCAGCATAATATCCATTTTTGACCAAAATAGTATCATAAGGCTGTGACAATGCAATCGCTTGTTTTATCGAACTGCCATTTGCTACTTCAATCTTGCGACCAAAGATAATCATAGGTAAAAGCCCTAAAAGGAGAATAATAAAATTTTTCATGTAAAAGGCATTTCATTATGAATAGATGATAGTGAATAATGGATAGTTTTTTCCCGTTTTTTATTGGTAAATAGCCAAAATACTGAGGGGTCATAAACTGCTGAAAACCTCTGCCCATGTCATCACTTGTGCATCTGAAGGTTTGACTGTTGACGCTTCTGCTTCATTTTTAAAAGAGGCAATATCGACGCGCATTGGGCTTTTAAAGGTTTCATTTTTTAAAAAATAAGCATTTTTGACAGGTAAAAAAGAACCACCATTATTAAAATCGTTGACAACGATGTGCGCCATATCAGCTTCTTTCACATTGTCGCGTTTCATGTAGCCGACCATGCAGTGCAGGTCATCGAATTTATAAACTTTCCCTTTGGTGGTGATGAGTTCTGTTCCGAATCTGTTGTCCACGATGGACATTTTACAAAAATGACACGCTTCTTTGCCATAGTTTATGGGTTCTGTTTCAGATGTGCAATTAGTGAAAAACAAAGGCAAAATGATCGCAACTGAAGCGATTAAAGCCGTTTTAACTTGTTTTTTATTTAAATAATACTCATAAAATAGGGTAAAAGCGATGATTAGACCGCCGCCAATGAATATCCAACCGCCAATATCGGGTACAGAATACGCCCCAAAATTGAGCAACGCTTTATAACCAATGATAGGTGGCTGGTAGGACATACCTGGCACTTTAATCGCTGCACTTGGGTCGAGGTTGTGACCATAATCGTAGCCCCACCGGTAGAAATCGCCTAATGCCGTGATACCTGCTACAACCATTGAGGCTAAAAAGGCGACGAGCCAACGGCGTTTGCCAACCAAGGCGACAATCAAACCAAAAGCAACAAAAAATGCAATCAAAATCGGCAAGATGTCAAATTCTGGAAACATCTCTTGCTTGATGTGCCGCATACCGATATAGTGGTTCAAACCATTGATGATGTCCACATCGCCGCCAATTCTATTGTGCCAAATTTGCATAGATAAACCTTCGGGGTATTGTGGTGCCCATAAATCAATGCGCCACAATGGGAAAAAATATGAGCCTAACATCGCCACGGATGCTAATGCAATGACGATACGAGACGTTTTCGTAATATTTTTCATGTATTGAATTGTTATATTGTTGTATTGTTGGGATTGCTGTATTGTTGGGATTGTTGTATTTTTATATTGTTGTTTGAGTAGCAATACAACCATATAACAATACAACAATCCCAACAATACAACAATACAATTATTTAAGACCAATTGACGCATCTTTAGGTGCTTTGTCGCCTGTTCCCCACTTCAAAGCGACATTACTGCCCGCAGGAGATACGCGTACGTAGCCTTGCATTTCTTGGTGTAATGCAG
>JANMJN010000825.1:0-2549 GCA_031371355.1 Saprospiraceae bacterium | reverse complement strand
CAACAGCGATAACAACCTTGCGAAGGTTTGAAACCTTCGCAAAGTTGATTTCATACTGAGGGGGTGATTTTTTTTACTATTCAAAAACATACTTTTCCTTTTTTTAATCAAAAATCTATTTTTTAGCTAAGACTAAAAATTTATCATGAAGTTATATTTTGATAAAAACTATCCAGACAAATTCTCGGATAATAGCACTACCCTATCCTACTTTTTTATCAAAATTATCCAAAGCCATTTGCAAAGGCAAAGACCGCAACCTTTTTTTTGTCAAATCAAAAATGGCATTCGCAATAGCGGGTGCCACAGGTGACATAGGCGGTTCCCCTACCCCATAAGGTTTGGGTGCGCCTTGGTGCATAATCACCTCAATTTGCGGTGCATCTATGAGTTTTGCAACACGATAGTTATGGAAATTGGTTTGCACCACTTGAGTGTCTTCAATCTGCACATCCTCAAAAAGGGCGGCACTCATTGCCATCATTGTTGCGCCTTCGACTTGTTGCCTGACACCATCAGGATTGACAATTTTACCTGCATCAATGATCTGAGTCACTTTTACGACCTTGATTTGACTTTCGACTATTTTAACTTCAACAATAGCTGCAGAAATCGTTTTTCTATCTTCACCAACAGCGATACCACGTCCAATACCTTCAGCTTTTGGACTCCCCCACCCTGCTTTTTCGCCTAAAATGGTCAAAATATCTTTGCGTCTTTTCAATAATTCCGAATCATCGCAATGGTTTAAACGGAATTTTAAGGCATCTTCTCCTGCTTTATACGCCATTTCATCCATAAAACATTCAACAGCAAACGTATTGGCAAACATACCGACTCCGCGCCAAATGCCTGTTTTTACTGGTAAAACGCATTGCCACATCGTCGCTTGTCGATTTGGAATCGCGTAAGGAATATGTGAACCATGTCCTGCTGAAATAAAATCAGCCCCCAAAACTGTCATCGCTAAAGGCGACATACCCCAAAGAACCATATCCGCCGTAGCCAACTCGTGTTTCATGGCAACTAATTTAGCGTTGCCGTCCAACTGACCCCTCAGTACATGGTGTGTATTGGGTCGAAAATAGCCGTTTTGAAACTCTTGTTGACGTGTATAGAGCAAATGAACAGGCTTACCAATCGCTTTTGAGAGCTTTGCTGCTTCAACCGCATTGTGTTTCATGGCGCGTCTGCCAAACCCGCCACCGAGAAAAGCCGTTCTGACATCCACATTTTTCGCACTCAAATCAATACCGCTCGCCACTTCACTTTGTATCTTATTGGTCATTTGAAAAGAGGTATATATTGTCGCTTTGTCACCCACAACATCGGCAACCGTTATACTCGGCTCCATACCCGCATGTGCGCCCAAAGGCGTGCGGTATTCACTTTTGAAAAAATGTGAAATCTTCTCATCCAGTACCCCCTCAGTATCACCGTGTTTTTGGACGTTTACTTCATTACCTTTTCCTACAGTAATAGCTTCTAACACGTCTTTTTGGCTGTATTTTGCTGAATAATCCCACTCAGCTGTAATTTTTTCAACTGCCATTTCAGCAGCATAACGACTATTGGCAACCACACCAACCCACTCTTCGAAAGGGAAAACATCTATTACACCCGCCAATTTTTTTGCCGCGCTCGTATCCACTTTTTTCAATGTGCCGCCGATATAAGGACTGTACAAAGCCGCACCATAAACCATATTTGGCAAGTCTGTATCAATGCCATAAATAGGTTTAGCCAAGACTTTATCTTTCAAATCAGGCCTTTTTTGCTCTGTTCCCACGTATTTAAAGCCAGATTCAGGGCGCAAAGCGGGTGTTTTTGCGGCTGTCCAATCGGTGGTTTGCTTCGCCAATTCGGCATAAGTCATACTCTTATCGGCTATTGATAAAATGCCGTCTTTTGTGGCGATTACTGAGGGGTCAACATGCCAAATTTTTGAAGCCGCTAACTTCAATGTTTCGCGCAGCGTTGCCGCTACTTCTCGAATATTTTTATACAAAGAAGTCGTCGTTGTACTGCCTCCAGTCCCTGCAAAATCGGTTGCACCGTTCAAAGTAGTGGCATGAACGACCTTAATTTTATCCAAAGCCACATCCAATTCCTCCGCTACGAGCATCGCAAAACCTGTAAAAATGCCCTGCCCCATCTCGACTTTTGGCGATTTGAGGGTAATGGTATTGTCGGCATTGACTTCAAACCACATACCTGCATCGAAGTTCATTATGCCCGAAGGCAAGTCCATTTCTGCCGTAAAACCGCTGATTTTTCGTCTAATTGGCGAGCGTCCGAAATACAATAAAGCAGCGGTACCTGCCAAACCAATACCTGCGCGGGTAAGAAATTTCCGTCTTGAAAACTTTTTTTTAGGTGTATTTTCTTTATTTTCTGTTGACATTTTATTGTTTTTTTGCAGAATTAGGAAATTTTTAAAATTTCCTAATTCTTGGTTTATATCTTTATGTCTTTACATCTTTATCGAACTTTGCTGTTTCAAAACAGCCGCTTTCTGAATGGCTTTTATGATGCGTGGATGCGTGCCA
>JANMJN010000330.1:0-1926 GCA_031371355.1 Saprospiraceae bacterium | reverse complement strand
AGTGGCATCTGCCCATGCCTTGAGTTCGTCTTCTGCTATGTTGCCGCTGTGTCTCAATTCAAGGGTTGGCAATCCCGCATCTGTCGCCAACTTACTGCCTTTTATATTGCCATGTTCAGAAAAACTACCCGCCGAACTGCTGTTCGACTGAACTGTCTGTTGTTTTGAATAGTCCCAAGCAGTCGTTTTGACGGAGCCGATTTGTGTTCGAGCATCCATATCCGTTTCAAATTCGCGTAGGTTTTCGCCAAAAACAAGGTTTAATACTGAGGGGGGTGATGTAGATGGTTTTTTCAAACTTACTTTTCCATTTTCAACAAAAACCAATTGCCCATTCATTTCACCACGCATCAGTACAAAGTCCCAGTCAGTTGCATAATATTGAACAATCTCTTTGTGTTTGACTGTTGTTGATTCTATTGACCCCGCTTTTCCTGCTAAAATTTCTTTAAGGGCATCGCTGTCTTTCATATCTTCAAAATAGCGATTATGCCGCCCTAAAGTCAAAAGATAAGCCTCGTCGCGACAATCAACCGTCAGAATTGTATCCCCACTTTCTTTCGCCCGAAGGCTTTGACGAACGATGACCCCTTTAAAAACGGTTGTGTTGTGTCCGTCATGCCCTAATTTGATTTCAATTTTGTTGCCCGGTACAAATGTGTTCGATTCGCTCACTGGAAAAGTCTGATCAGCTGCCGAACCATCCCGTAAAATGAGCCGCGCCGTTGGTATCCGATTGACCTCGTAAGTGACAACGACATTCAATACCTGAAGTTCATTGCCAATAGCTTGTCCATTGACTAAAGCCGCAAAACTTACCACATCGCCACGTGAGTTATTAGGTATTGTCGAATCGTTTGCTTGAGCAGACGGATTTGCCATATTTATGTTTTTTTTTCAAATAATAATTCATTGAGTTACTTGACTAATCGGTGGAAAATTGATGCCTTTACCGACCGTTAATTTTCTAAAACTGGTCAAATCGTTCGCTTTAGCCACTTTCAGATAATAGCTTTGGTCATCATAAATCTGATGCGTCATTAAAGTCAAACGATCGCCTAATTGGACCGTTCTCACATGCGTTAAGTCCGGGGAACGGTGGTCTTGTCGGCGTTGTACACGTGCTGTTTGCTCAATATAATGTGTAAATTGTGCACCGATTTTTGCCCTTATTGGCTCGCCTGTCCTTGCAAAAAGGGTATAATTGATGTCCAATTGTGTCAACATACAGTTAAAACCGACCTCTTCGCCTGTCATCAAATTTTCACCCCAAATAATCTTTAAATAATAAGGTTTATGGCTTTCACCGTCCACATGGTAAACGACTTCCATAAACTGCTTAATTTGCTCTTGAACAGACGTACCATCTTTCGTATTGCCCATTACCGTACCTGTATTGTCAAATATAAATTCCAATTTGAGCTGTTCAGGTGGTGTTTTTTTGTACTTTATATCCGAGCCACTGTTGCCACTGCCGCCCGATTTGTCCACTTCAATTTTATAAGCCATCGCATAGTTCTCTGGATTGATAGGCAAAGCAAACTCTTTCACTGCCTTTCCAGTGACTTTCTTATTTGTGAAAGCCTTAATGACGACTGGCGATGCGTTTGGCTTTTTATTCGGCGCGCGTTCTGGCATTGGTTAAGTATAAAATCAATGAAAAAAAGATGATTACCGCTCTTGTTTCTCTTTTAAAATCTCTAAAACCTTTTCGATAACAGCCTCAACAATAGCTTGTTGGGCATCGTTAGAATCTCCTGAATCTGATGAAGACGCATTTCCGCCCTCATCCGATAGGTTGATTTTAATATTGAGTTCTCTGATTTCGACAGGCATTGTTTTATTGGTTTAGTAGTACATACGTATCGGATACTTTAAAAGTATCCGATACGTAACCCCGTCAGTATTTCGATAATAAAAACTTTA
>JANMJN010000758.1:0-6009 GCA_031371355.1 Saprospiraceae bacterium | reverse complement strand
CCCTTTCATGGGTTAAAAACTGCCGAAAATTGGGCGTTTTTACGGTCATTTTTAAGCTTTTGGTGTCGAAAAGCCTTCTGTCATTTCTTTTGAAATCGAGGCTTTTGTGACACGAATGAACGTATTATTAGCGACTTCAAGTGTTACAACTTGACCTTCAATTTTGTTGATTTTGCCAATCATCCCCGATGCAGTCACCACTTCTTTACCTTTTTCGAGCGATTCAGCAAAAGCAGATTGCTCCTTTTGACGCTTCATCTGTGGGCGAATCATAAAGAAATAAAACACGACGAGTATCATCGCTAAAGGGGCAAATTGGACGATTGCACCCATACCACCAGCTTCTAGAAATAACATAGTTTATTGATTTTTAATGATTTGTAAATTATTTTTTAAATGCTTGTTTCAAAAAGCGTTGTTTATGTGCCTCCACTGACGGTTTTGAAACCGCAAAATTAACAAATTCAAACAAAATCCCCCCCCTCAGTATTTTGTTCTTCTAAAACCTTATTAATACGTGGTTGCAAAAACCATAAGCCTATTGGGAAAAACCAGAATAAAAAGAACTCGCCGATATAGTCACCCAAAAGTGCGGGACGTTGTAATTCGACCGATTTCAAAGCCTTTGCATTGAAGTATAAAATGAAAAAGATGCACAGCATGGAGGTAAAATGCGCCGTTAGAATGACCGCTAAATTTTCCTGTATGAATAACTCCGACATTTCATCGCCCCACATCAGTTTGGCAACAAACCAGCAAATAAAAATGATATAGAGTGTTGGGATGATAACCGCGCCTTTGAATAAACCACTCGGCATGGGTGCATCCGCAGGCAGTTTTTTTGATAAAAACACGCCGACTGACCAAAGCCAACCGAAGAGTACACCTATATATAATAGCATCAAAACGGGAAAAATGCGCAAAAAACGCTCTATTCCGCTTGACATATCATCGGCAGAAAAGATAAAACCGACCGTAAAAAACTCTAAAATAATCGGTATGCCAATGAGTAAGATGAAAAGTTGCCAATGTTTTAATTGTAGAAAAAATTTCATGTAATTTTGATTGATGTTAAAAAAAAGGATGACTTAAATCGAGCCATGTAAAAGTAGTTGGTTTCACCCAGTTCTTCAAAAGAATCGCCTACTTTTACCCGATTTATATCGATAAGAACTGAAGCAAAAATTAATTATGGCGCTAGAGATTTAGGAAATTTTAAAAATTTCCTAAATCTTGAACCAAGCATTTATGGAAATTTTTACAACTCTTTTAAATCTAATTTTCTTCGGCGCAACTGTTGTGCAGCTAATCTTTTGGATTTTCGTTTTTTCACGATTGGCTTTTTTTAACCAAAAAAAGCATCTGGGACTTGCCGAATCAGATGATTTTCCAATGTCTCAACAAGCTGTTTCAGTCATTATTTGCGCCCGAAATGAAGCAACGAACCTCCGGAAAAACCTACCGAAGATACTCCAACAAGACTATCCTAATTTTGAAGTCGTCGTTGTCAATGATGCCTCTACTGATGAGAGTGCAGAGGTCTTGAATGGGCTTTCAAAACAATATCCTCACCTTAGAATTATTTCTATTTTAGAAAAAAAACAGCTTGGGAAAAAAAGTGCTTTAGCCAAAGGTATTGATAACGCTTCGTATGACTGGCTGTTGATGACGGATGCTGATTGTACCCCCCTCAGTAAAAATTGGATTTCAGGCATGATGTCTGGTATTCGGGAAGGGAAGGAGATGGTTCTCGGTTATGCGCCGTATGCGAAACGTGACAACAGTTTGCTCAATAAATTCATCCGATTTGAAACAGTGTGGACAGCAACCCAATATTTGAGTTTTGCACTGATAGGACAGCCCTATATGGGTGTAGGTAGAAACCTTTTATACAATAAAAGACTATATAAAAAAGTTAATGGTTTCACTAAACACCAAGACTTGGCATCAGGGGACGATGATTTATTTGTAAATCAAGTAATTACACAAAAAAATTTTTCAATTATTTTGCTGCCACAAACATTTATGGTTTCAGAACCGAAAACTCGATGGAATAGCTACTTTACCCAAAAAAACAGGCACTTATCTGCCGGAAATCGATACATGGTAAAACATCAAATACTATTAGGTTTGGTATCAGTATCCCATTTTTTATTCTTTGTGACACTGTTTTCTGCAACGTATGTAAAAATTAGCACGATGTTTGCTGTAGCAAATATCGTAGTGAGAACGATTTTGATATGGACAGTTTACGCAAAAATTCTACGGAAGTTGCACGAAGAGCGGCTTTTGTGGTGGATACCCTTACTTGATGTTTTATATGTCTTTTTCTATCTCGTCTTTGCTGCGACTATTATCCTTAGAGCAACGCCACGCAAGTGGCAATAATCCAAACTGTATCTGAACTCAAACCCATGACAGCAACCGCACCAACAGTCCACAGCAGACTGTCTCCGAGAGCAACAGATGACTATTCAGTCGTCGTCCAAGCCGTAAATGGCAACCAACAAGCGTATGAAACATTGATGAATCGCTACCGTCATTCGGTATATCATGCGATGTTCAAGATGGTCAACAACCGCGATGATGCGGACGATTTGACAATCGAAGCCTTTGGCAAGGCTTTCAACAAACTGCCAAGCTATGCGCCCAATTATGCATTTTCGACATGGCTTTTCAAAATTGCCATTAACAATTGCATTGACTACATCCGCAAAAAGCGTCTCAAAACGTACTCGATGGATGACACGATTACGGCGGACAGCTATTGCGAGTTTTCGCACAACATTCGGGATCACGAACCGGATCCTGAACAAATGATGATCTACGATCAGAAGATTTCGCACGTTCGGTATCTCGTCAAAACACTTAATTCAAAATATCGTGCCATGATTGAGTTGCGCTATTATGAAGAGTTGAGTTATGAAGAAATCGCTACGGAATTGAACCTCCCTTTGGGTACGGTCAAAGCGCAGTTGTTTCGTGCGAAGGAAATTCTTTATCATCAAATAAAGGGGGAATCATCAGAACCTTTTATTGATGTACGTGCCAGAAAAGATAAAAAATTGGCAGAAGCGGCTTAAAAAAAACAAATTGAGGGGTAGGGCGGCGTGTTCTATCCCTCTTTTTTTATGAAAAATATGTTGACCAATCATCGCAACCACACTTGCGTCGCACCAAAACCATATTTTTCATGGTATTCATTTTTAAACATCAATATATTGGGATGTCGCCGAAGCCTTGCTGCTATCAAATCGCGCAAACGCCCTTTGCCGATGCCGTGAATGACATAAACTTTTGGAATATTCAAACGGATGGCTTTCGCTAAAAAAGATTCAAACGATTTTATTTGAACACCGATAATTTCTTCAGTGGTCAAGTCACGCGGGGCATAGTGCAGCATTTCGATGTGCAAATCTATTTCAGGCACAAACGAGGCGTATTCGTTGACATTCGGCACAGGGTCGAACATGCGTAAATCATCTTTGCCTTTGGATTTTTGTTTTGCCGTTTTCAACAAGTCGCTTGTGTATTTCGTTAAATCCTCTTTTACGCCACCAGTCTTATTATCCAAATTGTCAAAAACAAGGAATATGTGTACCTCTCGATTGATGAATTTAGATAATTGATAATTTTTCACAAACTGCTTGGGCTTGATTTTCAATGTTTTACTAAAAAAATCGTCGCTGCCTTCAGTCGTAATGGGTTTTATGGTCACATCCAATTGGGGTGAATCATTGACGGTATCAAAAGACAATTCTCCTATTTTTTCAAACTGAACGGCTTTTAAAATGCCATTTTTTGACCATTCGATAGCATCAAAAACAAGAAAATCAAGTGAGAAAACGACATCAAAACGGGTATCGTTCAGTAAGAAAATGATGAATTTATCTATCTCACCGCTTGCTTTTTTGATGGGTTCAAAGGCTAATTGGATGCCAGAATTGCTCAAAACGGGTTTTATACTGAGGGGGGGGACAATGGCTTGTTGATTAGGTTTTAGGTTGGGTTTTAACTTTGGTACGGACACTGGGACAGCAATCTTATGAGATAAAAAATCTTCTGCACGAATCAGATCTTCTTCAAAAGCGGGGATATCCATGTCAAAATCGTCGAGTTTGACCATAACCATGCCATCACCGAGCTTTTCGATGATAACGCCTGAGTCGGGTGTGGTCAAAAATTTGACCTTTGTGCCTATGCCTAAAAGTGTTGCCATAACTAATGGTGAATGGTGAAAGTGCAATTTTAGTGAATGGAAACGGAAAAACGTTCTTTTTTTGAATCAAATGAATTTCTGAACGGTGTTATCAAGGTAAAATTTTAAATTTGCGGCTTCACAGAATGTTTCCCATTAAAAATCCGTTTGTCTTTACAAAAAAACAAAACCATCTGTTAAGGTTGGAAAAAAAATAGAATGATAGAAAACATAAAAAATATCTGGAAAACATACGTCGGCACCCCCCTCAGTAAAGTGCTGTCTCCTGTAACAAAATTAATAGCGCCTTGGTTTGAACCCATCGGTCAAACGCTCCAACCGTACAAAGAGCGTTTCGATGAATCGTGGTCAAGGTTTGCCATGAAAAATCCATTTATCGCAACTTGGATTCGACGAGGGACGAAAGTCGCTGCTGCGCTGTATGTTGTTTACTTCGTTTTTGCCATTGGGATGTTTGGAGACATACCAACTGTTGAAGAACTTCGAGAATTGCAAACAAACAATACTTCGGAGGTTTATACTGCCGATTCTGTCCTCATTGGCAAGTTTTTCCTTGAAAATCGGACGGATATTCGCTTTGAAGACTTACCGACCCACCTCGTTGATGCCCTCGTATCGGAAGAAGATAAACGCTTTTGGACGCATAGTGGTGTGGACTTTCGGGCATTGGGTCGTGTTTTTTATTATTCTTTACTGAGGGGTGATGAACGCTCTGGTGGTGGCTCTACTTTGTCGCAACAGTTGGTCAAAAATATTTATGGTCGTCCAAAACATTTGTTTTTTTCAACACCGATCAATAAAATAAAAGAAATGCTCATCGCTCAGCGTATGGAACGGGCTTATGAGAAGAAAGATCTTTTAGCGTTGTACCTCAATACCGTTCCGTTTGGGGGCAATGTGTTTGGTATTGAAATGGCTTCGAGGCGGTTTTTCAATAAATCGGCTAAGAATTTGAAAGTGGAAGAATCGGCAGTTTTGGTTGGTATGTTGCAAAAAAACACACGTTACAATCCACGTCGTGACGCCAAAGCGAGTATGAAACGCCGCAACGAGGTGCTCAACAGCATGGTAGAAAACGATAAATTGGATAAAAAAACAGCTGAAAAACTGAAAAAAGATAGCATCAAACTCGACTATCAGCCTGTTTTGACCCGCGATGCGATGGGGTCTTATTTCAAGGACTATTTGCGGACGCAGATGCCTAAACTGCTTGAACCTTATAAAAAAGAAGATGGCTCTCCTTACGATATTTATAAAGACGGTTTGAAAATTTACACAACCATTGAGTCTCAAATCCAATTGGTTGCTGAAGAGGCGGTATCGGAGCGTATGAACGAACTGCAAAAGACTTTTGATAACCATTGGAGCGGTGAAAAATGGTGGGGCGATGACAGATGGATTGAAGATGGGATGCGTAATTCAAATCGATGGAAGCAACGCGCTATTGATGGTTGGGATGAAAAAAAAATACGTCAAGATTTTAATAGAAAGGAGCTCATGACGATCCCCACTTGGGAAAATGGCAAACCAGCAGAAGATGAAAGGGAGATGACGCCACTTGATTCCATTAAGTACTATTTCCGTCAACTAAATACGGGTTTTATGGTGACGGACGCCAAAACGGGTTTGATAAAAGCGTGGGTCGGTGGTACTGATTTCAACTTTTTTCAATACGACCATGTGCGTTCACGTCGTCAAGTTGGTTCAACGTTTAAACCTATTGTTTATGCTAAAGCCATACAAGCGGGCATTCGTCCTTGCGAATATATTCCAAATAAGTTGACCGCTTA
>JANMJN010000753.1:0-3190 GCA_031371355.1 Saprospiraceae bacterium | reverse complement strand
CGAAGTGGTCGTTAGACCGCCATTATCGGTTGCTTTGACCGTTAAAGCATAGTTGCCCGCCGTTGCGCCCGTCCACGTATAGGTGTAAGGAGCCGTCATTGATGTACTTAATAAAGTTGCATCTTTATAAAACTCAACTTTGAAGATACTGCCGTCTGCGTCTGTTGCAGTGGCGTTAATTGTGATATTTGAAGGTGTTAGAAACGCCGCATTATTGGCTGGGGATGTAATGCTTGCCGTCGGTGGTGTATTGCCTGCTGCTGAAACGAAGACTGTTATAGGGTCTGAAACCGTTGTTGCCCCTTCATTGTCCGTTGCTTTTGCGGTCAAAATATACGTTCCTACTGAGGGGGTCGTCCAAGTATAACTGTAAGGACTTGTGGTAACTGTTCCGAGTAATGTTGCACCGTTGTAAAATTCTACTTTTGTGATAGTACCATTCGCATCGGCGGCAATAGCATTGATAACGACGTTGTTTGGACTAACGACAATAGCATTATTGACAGGCGAAGTAATACTTACAGTAGGCGGTGGGTTGGCAGCAACACCACCTGAATAATAGACATCATCAAAATAAAAGTCCACGCCCGATGTTGCAGGGTCGCCTGCAAACATGAAAGCGCCTTTCATGGTGTTTAAATCTATGTTCCGACCCAGCGACGGGTCTTGAAAATTACTGAGGGGTATGATGACTTCTGACCAAGTGCCGTTTCGTAACAAGCCAAAGGCAGTTGTGTTGGCGGCAAAATTGATCCAACTCTCGCCATGACCTGTTTTGACACCTATTTTAAACTGTCCTGTATAAGTTGATTTATAGCGAAAACGCAAAGCACCATTGGCAAAGTTGCCGAGATTCTTATAATTGTTTTGAACACCCATACCGAACCAGTTACCCGCATTGGCGTGAACTGCCCACACGTTTGCACCTTCGTAAGGAACGGGATTGGGGATATTCGTGAGGTTGTTCCAATAAAATAATTCAGCATCTGTACCATAAGTCAAAGCAGCTGTCACAGGGGTATTGTCTGTCAAAACACCAAAATTGCCTGACAGAGCTGTATTATCTGCTAAATCAAGCACCCCATCAGGGTTTTGATAGAGTTTGATATAATCCACATACATCTTGCCAGGGAGTGGCGCAGTGATACCAGCCGCAGTAAAAATGCCCGTGTAAACACCGCCGACGGCTAAATTCACCAATAAGAAATGTGGTTGGTGAAACTCACTATAATATGGGTCAGCAGGATTACTGATGTCGAAAGTGTAATACTCAACATTGTCCAAATACATCTTGATATACTGAGGGGTCCACACCATTTTGTACAAATGATAGTCCAACGACAAATCAACGGCAGCCGTTGTGGAAGACACATTGTATTCATGTCCACCTGCTGCATTGCTCCAATGTGCGGCAGAGCTGATGTTTTTGTTGCCATTATTAGCGGCTAATGCGGCAGAGGAGCCAGATTCCATCATGTCAATTTCGCCGATAGAGGGCCAGCTACCGCCAATTGTTCCTAAAGTCCAGAAAGCAGGCCACAAACCTTTGGTAAGGTTGGGCAGTTTCATTCTTGCTTCAACGGTGCCGTATTTAAAATGCACCCGACCTTCCGTTTTGAGTCTTGCAGAAGTAAAAGCACTGCCTTGAAAGGCTTCTTGACGGGCTTCGATGACCAAACTACCGTTTTCGATACGGGCGTTTTCGGTTCGGCTGGTGTAATATTCTAATTCAGAATTGCCCCAACCATAGCCCGCATCGCGTTCGCTACCGTTGCCGAAGTCATATGTCCATGTTGTGGGATTGACCGTTGCAGCGTTGAAGTTTTCTTCCCAAACGAGGGTTTGTGCATTGGTCATCCCCACTGACATAAGCAGAAGGATTGCCCAAGTTAAGGACTTGGAGAAGGCTTTGTTTATCATCTTTTATGATGTATTGAGCGCGTTTAAAAATGTTTATTACTGAGGGGGTGGTCATCTTATTTTGAAGTCAAAGTAATCTTAGTAAGATTCAAAATCTTACTAAGATTGTTGTTGAATGCAAAAACACATCTTCGTACACCATTTTAAAGGATAGCGATATATAAAAACACATACCCGTACACCATTTTAAAGGGTTGCGATATAAGAAAACATATCCGAGTATCACCAAATAAAGGATACGAGTATATAAAAACATATTCTCGTATCACCAAATAAAGGATATGAGTATATAAAAACACATCTCCGTACCCCATTTTAAAGGGTTGCGATATAGTAAAACACATCTCTGTACCCCATTTTAAAGGGTTGCGATATAGTAAAACACATCTCCGAGTCTTGTTTTAATATAGAAAACATAGGAAGGTGTATGTAAATGACTGTTTTCTATATGTACAAAAAAAACAAATCCCTCTCTACGACGCTTATTTTAAGTTTTATGCGACCAAAAACAACCGTAATAGAGAAGGACTTACACTAATATATGAAAAGAATTTACTTCTTCGTTTTGATGATGCGCCGTTATTGTTTCACAAAACGACTGACTTCCCCTGTGGGAGTGCGTATAATATACAAACCTGAAACCCATGTACTGACATCAATGCTCTGTGTACCTTGTATTTTACCTGTATAAACTTGTTGACCAGAAAGATTGAATATACTGAGGGGGGTAGCTGTTTCGCCGCCAACTGTTACGTCAAGCACATCGTGAACGATATTGCTTTTTATAACCAAACCACCTTTACCAAAAACAGTGGCGACAACAGTCGAGAATGTCTCTTTACCGTTAAAATCTGTTTGGCGCAAGCGATAATAATTGATGCCTACTGAGGGGTCGTTGTCGGTGAATGTATAATCATGAACGGTCGGTGTTGTACCATTTCCTTTCACTTGACCGATAGCTGTAAAGTTCACGCCGTTTGAGCTGCGTTCAATTGTAAAGCCTTTGTTGTCTCTTTCAGAGGCTGTTTGCCAAGTCAAAACGCTTGTGTTATTGACGGCTTTAGCCTTGACGAAAGTTAATTCGACAGGAATCGCAGGATTAGAATAAAAATAAATATTGTCCATCCAAACTGTTGGGCTTGGGGCTGTAGTGCTGTATATGATAAATTGAGCAAAATGCGCTTTTGCGGTCATGCCAGTAAAGCTTGACAAAGGAATATCTTTGCTGTCCCAAGAATTACCCGTGAGGGTATATTCCAATTCGTGTTCT
>JANMJN010000716.1:0-13816 GCA_031371355.1 Saprospiraceae bacterium | reverse complement strand
CATCCCGTTGCGCACAACAGATTGCCAAAAAACTTCACTTTGAGCTTTGCCACAACCAAATAAGTCGTTCTTTGTATATTTAAAATCTTTCATTTCTTTCGTCTCGTTCCCGAGAATGAAATCAATAATCGTTTTCAAAGTAAATTGTTCCCCAAGTGATTCAATAGCTTCCAAAGCAGTCGCCATTTCGTCTTGCACATCAACCGTAGGGCGCGGGTGACGGCAGTTGTCGCACATTCCTTTACGGTCGCAAATAAACTTTTCTCCAAAGTAATGAAGCAAAAATTCACGTCTGCATGTTGTCGTCTCGGCATAAGCCGTCATTTCCTCCATCAATTGCATACCCATCTCACGTTCAGCAACGGGTTTATCGCGCAGGAATTTCTCCAAACGAGCGATATCTCTATAACTATAAAAAGCTGTGCAACGACCATCAAGTCCATCACGCCCAGCCCTGCCCGTTTCTTGATAATAATTTTCGATGGATTTGGGAATGTCGTGGTGCATAACAAACCGAACATCGGGCTTGTCAATACCCATACCAAAGGCAATCGTCGCCACAATGACGTCAATGTCTTCCATCAAAAAATTATCTTGAGTTTGGGACCTTGTTTTGGCATCTAACCCCGCATGATAAGGTCGAGCTTTGATACCATTGACAGACAAAACTTTGGCAATATCCTCCGCTGATTTTCGAGCTTGCACGTATATAATGCCTGAACGGTCGGGCAAATCTTTAACAATTTGAAGGATTTGACGGTGCAGTGCTTCTTCTTTTGGTGGTTTTGGTCGAACTTCGTAGTATAGATTATCTCGATTGAACGATGAGATGAAAATATTTTCATCCTTCATGTCCAAATTCTTAACAATATCAACTTGTACTTTAGGCGTTGCAGTCGCTGTCAAAGCAATAATAGGCACATACCCGTCAATTGACTCAATCATGGTTCGAATTCGACGATATTCAGGCCTAAAATCATGCCCCCACTCTGAAATACAGTGCGCCTCATCAACAGCGACAAAGGAGATTTTTGTATTCTGAAAAAACTCGATATTTTCGTCTTTTGTCAGCGTTTCAGGTGCAACATAAAGGAGTTTCGTCTTGCCATCAGTGATATCTTGTTTCACTTTTTTAATATCCGTCCTCGATAGAGATGAATTTAAAAAATGGGCAACTTCATCGTTTTGAGAATAACCTCGAATAGAATCCACTTGGTTTTTCATCAAAGCAATAAGTGGCGAAATAACCAAAGCCGTTCCTTCTTTCATTAACGCTGGTAATTGGTAACAAAGCGATTTACCGCCGCCCGTAGGCATAATGACGAAAGTATCATGCCCCTCTAACACACTTCTCACGACCGCCTCTTGAGTTCCCTTAAATTTATCAAAACCGAAGTATTGTTGCAAAGCCTCGTGCAGCGAATCCGTCGTCACTTCCATTATCTCATGCATTGCGCGTATTTTTATTTATTTTTTTATTAAACAATAAGAATTACCCCCCTCAGTATAACCACATTGGAGGAAATATTTTAGAACAACAAAAACTCAATAGAAAAAAACAGATTTTCGAATCAGCATGAAAAAAAATATTATTTACAGACTCCAAATTACATTTTATCCTAATAAAGTATTTTTTTTTTGACACCTTAAAACCTTCGAAAAATATGGATGGGTTTCTTTTAAGTCAAAATTTTTCGCTCGATTTTTAAAATCTGCCAAATTAAATTCGGTTTTATTTGTTTTTTATGAAATGAGCCTTTTTATGTTTCTTGTTTTCTGAATCTAAAATTAAAACAATCTTTTCGTTTAACAGCAAATTTTATGATATTTTTTTGATAAAAAATAGAACTTTGCTTTTCTATGAAAGATTTAATTCTCACGACTGCTCGACAGACGCTCCAAATTGAGCAAAAAGCCATTGCTGCGCTTTCCGATAGCTTAGATAATGATTTCGTAAAAACGGTGGAAACCATTTTTCAGTCCAAGGGTCGTGTCATCGTTACAGGCATCGGCAAGTCTGCCATCGTAGCGCAAAAAATTGTCGCCACCTTCAACTCCACCGGCACCCCCTCAGTATTTATGCACGCGGCTGATGCCATTCATGGCGATTTGGGCATGATTCAACCTGACGACACCATTATATGTCTCTCAAAAAGTGGTGATACCCCTGAGATAAAAGTTCTGATACCACTTTTGAAGAATTTTGGTAACATCCTCGTCGCTATGGTCTCGAATCGAAATTCGTATCTCGCAAAACAGGCTCATTATATATTACACACGCCCATCGAAAAAGAAGCAGACCCGAATAACCTCGCGCCAACGGCTTCCACAACGTCTCAAATGGTGTTGGGTGATACTTTGGCAATTAGCTTACTGACTTTACGCGGTTTTTCAGCAGAGCATTTTGCTCAATTTCATCCAGGTGGTGCTTTGGGCAAGCAACTTTATTTACGTGTGCGCGATATTTATCCGTTGCACGGCAGCCCCTCTGTTTCGGGTTCAACAAATTTGAAAAATACAATTTTGGAAATGACTTCTCAACGTCTTGGTGCTACCGCTGTTTTGGACGAAAACCAGAATCTAATCGGTATCGTAACGGACGGTGATTTGCGGCGCTTGTTGATAAAAGATTTGGATCTGAAAGTAGTCAAGGCAGAAGAAGTGATGACACACAACCCACAAACCATTGATTCTGAATCACTTGCCGTTGAAGCCTTGAAGTTGATGCGTGAAAAAAGCATCACACAACTCATTGCTACTGAGGGGGGGCGTTACGTAGGCATGGTGCATTTGCACGACCTAGTGAGAGAAGGGCTGATTTAATTACTTGTCTTGCGGTGGCTTATATTTCGACAAATCCAAAATCTTTTGCGCATCACGCATATTTATAAGTTCCGTCAATGAGATATTTGGATTCCGCTTCATAAATTGTTTGACAATTTGCCAACCTAAAAAATTGCCAACGCCGCCTGGGGCTTCAGCTGCGATAATCGGTGCATCAGGACTTGACGTAACGAGCTTTTGAAAATCTTGAAATTTTGTTGAATACAAAAGGTTTTGCTTCAAAATGCGTCCCCATGTAAAGCCTTCATTGGTATAACAACCCGACATTTGTTCGCGTGTGTATGCCAATTTGATGCTATCAGGCGTATTAGGCAACAAACAATCAAGTATATATTGTTTTTTACCATTGTGTATCATATAGTCTATCAACCTATTACCTTTTGCCTCCCCGACTAAGTCACCAACAAGTAATTCAAAAACACGTTCAACCAGATAGTCTTTACGAAAAGTACGACTGATAAACTTAGGGTAAGTCGTAATAAGCGACTCGTAGGTGTGATGATTTTCACCCAAAAACATATCTAAACCTATGGCTATGGTACTATCATTTGGCAAAACGGCTGCAAAATTGTATGCCGAAGGCATCGTATAAATGTCAGCTGGCACGGGTTTATTAGGAAAATAATGCTTGTGATAGCGCAAACCGTCTTCTATTTGCTTCTCAATATCATCAAAATTTTTATAAATTAAAGCCATTGTGTCCATCATACCACGCATTGCTGGATTGGTCAGAAACGGACGGACTTGGCTGCGGTACAGACCAAGCGAGTCTTGTGGCTGTTTGATACCTATGACACGTTCAAAATAGAGGTTAGAAAATTCTGGATATTTCTGTTCAAGTGTTTTTACCCCCCCCTCAGTATTTAAGGTGTCTATGGCATAAATGTCTTGGTCAAACCGATGAATTCTAATATCAGATACTATGCCCGATACGTCAGGTGTATTGGGTTTATCCGTATCATTTTTACAATTTGAAAAAATTAAAAGCAGAAGGCAAAGGGCAAAAGGCAAGAAGCTAAAAGGCAAAAAGCGTTTTTGAAACATCGTTTTTGTTTAAAAATGAAGTAATTACTTGAATGAGCTATGAATTTTAGCAAATTAACGCAGTCGTTAAATATTTATTTCAACTAAAATCAATCTCTGTATTATCGCCAATGTTCAAACTGCGGCGTATGCCACGTATAGATGTATCGCTTCCGATGATGGATTTATTTAATATAATTTCTCTCAAATGGGAATAACTACCAATAATACTGTCCCGTATAATAGAGGCATTGATATTTGTATTAGGTGCAACAGTGACGTAAGGACCTATAATACTGTCCGTAATGATACAATTCTCACCTATACTGACTGGATGGACAATGATAGTATTGTCAAAAACTGGCAAATCCACATCATAAGTATTGTTTTTTTGCAATAACATGGCATTTGTCTCTAATAGAATTTCTTTTTTACCGCAGTCGAACCAGTTTTTGACCGCAATCGTTGTCATTTTCACGCCCGCATCTATCATTCTTTGAAGGGCATCGGCGAGTTGAAACTCACCATTTGTGCGTATATTGTTGTCAATATTGTATTGAAGCCCCCTCAGTAATGCATTGACTTCCATTATTTTATATAAACCAACGAGCGCCAAATTGGAATGTGGGATACGTGGTTTTTCGACGACCTTGCGAACAAAGCCTTTTTCATCTAATTCGACAATCCCAAAATTGCGTGGGTCAGCCACTTCTTTGACACCAAAACAAGTCGTAGCTGAATGAATCATGGATGTTAAATCGGTATCAAAAACGGTATCACCAAGCACAATAAACAATTCGTCTTCATCTTTTATGACATCTCGAGCCATCCAAACGGCATGACCCAAGCCTTCTCGTTCTGATTGTAAGATGAATTGACAATCGAGGTTTCCATAGTTTTTTTCTACAAAATCCTTTACTTTTTCACCTAAATAGCCAATGATAAAGACAAATTCTGTAAAACCTGCAGAGATGAGTTCATCAACGATGTGTCCTAAAATGGGTTTTCCCGCAACCGGTATCAAGGGTTTGGGTTGTGTATATGTGTGTGGACGAAGACGGATACCCGCGCCAGCAACGGGAATGAGAGCTTTCATATTAAATGTTATCGGGAAGTATTGAGTCGAAACACTTCATGAACTTAAACACGAAGTTACAAAAAGAATGAGCAATATGAAAAGTGAAAATAAAAAAAGGCAAATTTTACCCCCTCAGTAAAATCTGCCTTTTTTGTTATATTTGTAAACCTACATTTTATTAGCTGTCGTAAAAAGGCGATTCCAACGAATACCATTATTACCTGTTGACATCCAGATGAAAAGCGGTTTGCCTACAATATGGTCTTCAGGTACAAAACCCCAATAGCGAGAATCTTCAGAGTTATGGCGGTTGTCACCCATTGCCCAATAGTAATTCTGTTTAAATGTATAAGTTGTTGTTTCTGTATCATTTATGAAAAACTTTCCGCCTTTTATTTCAAATTTATTGTTTTCATAAACAGCAATAATACGATCATAAATTTTGATATTGTCTAAACTCAAATTCACCGTTGCGCCTTTTGCTGGTATGACAAGCGGTCCATAATTATCAACACTCCACTTGTAATGCGCTGTATCATGGGGGAAAATGCTTGGCGAAACGGCATTGTTCGGTAAAATTTCAACTTTTACATCGCCACCCATCCCTTTAATTTTTTCGACTTGAGAAGCATCAAGCGGAAAAACACCTGCACGCATATTGCCATCACCAAAATCATTGAGATGTACATTCCATTCTTCTAATTTTGAAACATTAAAATTGCCAGAAACACGATAAGCAAATTGCATGTGTGAAGGATTCTGTGCAGGTTGGTCATTGATGTATAATTGGCGATCTTTAATCTCCAATTTATCACCAGCTATTGCTACACAACGCTTTATATAATGGTCTTTTTTATCAATTGGTCGCACAATCAATCCATTAGGCGGCATCGGAATACCTTGTTCACGCAGTTGATTAACGTTCCAAGAACGTTCAGGCGTTAAAATAATGCTGTCGCCAATGGGCCAGTTAAAAACAAAAGGGGTGTTACGCTCCAATTTCTCCCAAGCTGGTAAGCGGAAATAAGGTAAGCTGGGTGGGTTGATATAAGATTCAGAACCAATAATTGGAATCTGATTGTGCAATAAAGGCACTTGAATAACCGTCATAGGCGTCCGTAAACCATAATTGAATTTGCCAACGGCAAGGTAGTCGCCAACCAAAAGAGAACCTTCCATAGATGATGTCGGAATTACGTACATCTCAAAAATAAACATGCGAATAAATGCTGCTGCAAACACCGCAAAGAAAATGGCTTCGACCCATTCGCGTGCACCACCTTTATGAAAAGCACTGTTTTCAAGGCGATTGAGGGCAAATTTGTCTTTTTTTGCTAAGGCTTCTTTGACTTGGTCTTGATAGGCTTTTTCGCGCCCAACGATGTCAGGCTCATATTTACTATCAGGACTTTTGCCCGTTAAGAAAAATTCAAGCGGCGTATAAACAACAGCTAAAGCACTGCTTAGGAAACTAAAACGTCCAAAAGCACGTACTAAATCAACAGCCATGCTACACCAGACAAATATATTGACGATGGGGAAAAGTAACCACAATGCATAAATGGGCTTGTGTCCAATCAATTTTGCCCATTCAACGAAATTCAAACCTGGAACGAGGGCTTTCCAGCCTGCAACACCCGCTTTTTCAAAAAGCTTCATCAGCGTAACGCATGATAAAATATAAGTTAAAATAAAAAATATTAAAATACCCACTGTTCTAAATGATTGAATAAGAGTGTTATAAAATGATTTTTATTGTCAAAAAAATGAATTATGCTTTTTCTATAAAAAAGAGTGCAAATGTAAACAAAAACTTTGTTTACAAGCCCCCTCAGTAAAAATCCATTTTGCTAAAACAAAAGTCACTTTTTAAGAGGGAGAGAACAGAATAACTTCGACTGGTTACGACTATTTTTCGACAGTCATTGCTCATTTTTTAAAAGAATTTTTAAAACCTTATTTCAATTCAATAAAAAACTAATATCTTTGTATCTCATTCCCACAGGTTTACAAAGAAAAGGAAATAAGTAAATTATTTTAATTGTCAAAGTAACAAACAATACAATTTATCCGTTTGAGAAACTTATCCTCCCTTTCTATTCATCCTATATTTGAACATATATTCTAACTTTAACAAATTCAAAACCATTTTTGGTATGAAAAAAAACATCGCCGCACACATCCTTATCGTTGACGACGAAGCCTACATTCGTCGCACACTCAAATCAGTTCTCGAAAATGAGCCTTACGAAGTCGATGAAGCCATCGACGGCGTGGACTGTCTTTCGAAAATCAAGCAAAAAAAGTACGATGTCATTTTCTTAGACATCAAAATGCCGCGACTTGATGGTATGGAAGCTTTAGAAAAAATTCAAGAACTCAGCCCAGAATCGTCAGTCGTTATGATTTCTGGACATGGCAGTATCGAAACGGCTGTTGAAAGTGTACGTAAAGGTGCATTTGATTTTCTTCAAAAACCCCTTGATTTAAATCGTGTTTTGATTACAATTCGCAATGCCCTCGACCGTTCAAACCTTATTACTGAAACGAAAGTGTTGCAACGGCGCGTTCATCAGTCAAAAGTTCAAGATATTATTGGACATTCCAAAGCAATTCAAGACGTAAAAAATAAAATCGAAATGGCAGCGGACGCAGACGGTGCTCGCGTTTTGATTATGGGACCAAACGGCACAGGAAAGGAATTGGTTGCTCGTCATATTCACGAAAGAAGTGTTCGCAAAAATGGCCCTTTTGTAGAAGTCAATTGCGCCGCCATTCCTTCAGAATTAATTGAAAGCATATTGTTTGGTCACATAAAAGGGTCATTTACAGGTGCAATTAAAGACCAAACAGGTAAGTTTGAACAAGCTCACGGTGGCACTTTGTTTCTTGACGAAATTGGTGATATGAGTTTAAAAGCACAAGCCACCATTTTAAGGGCATTGCAAGAAAATAAAATTACAAGAGTTGGTAGTGATAAAGATATCAAAGTGGATGTTCGAATCATTTCAGCGACTAACAAGAACCTTCGAGAAGAAATCAGCAAAGAGCGCTTCCGCGAAGACCTTTATAATCGCCTTGAAGTCATTGATATTTACGTGCCTTCGCTCAATGAACGTAAAGAAGATATTCCAATATTGACAGATTATTTCCTCAAAACTGTGAGTGCTGAATACGGTTTCAAAACAGAAAAGGAGTTTTCAATTGATGCTATTATCGCTTTACAAAACATCAATTGGACTGGAAATATTCGCCAATTACGGAATGTTGTCGAACGCTTACTCGTCTATTGTCGAGATAAAAAAATCATTACAGAAGAAGATATTGAGAAGCATGTTTCAGCCCCTCGTGGTCAACATCGCTACGAAAATTTGTTCAACAAGTATGATACGCTTGAGGAATTGCTTCGCTATATTGCCTCTGAATATAAAAAATTCAAAGGTGTAAAGGCTTAATTCAAGCATTCGGAATTCGGATATTCGTTCTGTAATTATAATATTACGGATACCGAATATCCGAATTCCGAGTATCGAACCTACCATCTAAACTCATACTCATATTGCACTTGCCAACCAATGGTCTGCCCTGTTTTTCGGTCACGCATTTGGCTACTTGTGGGTAGCCCCATAAAATCATTTGTGAAAACAAGCTCGTATCCGAGCGTCTCAATACGTTCCAATTTTCCTCTTCCATCATATACGTAACTGTATTCACCTATTTGCTTACCTTTCGTGAAGTCTTTATTCAATAAAAAATAAGGCATTTTTATCCTTCGTCCGAGGTTATCGTAATATATTGTATATATTTTACCCCCCTCAGTATATTCAGACAAACGCCCTTTCTCATCAAAACGAACTGTATCTATCTTATTATTTTCAGCATAACGTACCCGTAAAGTATCGCCATACCATTCATAGCCAACCGTCCATTCATTGAATTCACTGATAAAAATTTGGTGATGTTCTTCAAAAAACAATTTCCCCCCTTCATCATAATGATAGATGATTTCCTCCCGGATACTGTCTTTCCCAGTACCTGGACCTCCTTTGGGTCGACGGAAACGATGGCTTTTGACGCATCGAGTTGTGGTATCATCATAGTAATGTTCGAGATAATCTTCATTTTCTCGTTTTTTTTCAGAGAAATCAAATTCGTATGTTGCTAACTTACCAAAGGGATTGAAACACAGTTTTTGAAAAGGTAGAAATTCTTTATTCGCTGTGTCGTCGAGTAAAGATGGTATACGGATGATGACGCTTTTTATTTTATTGTTGCTTACAAAAGCGGAATCAGCGATAAAGCCATCGAAGTTATAAAAACTTTGAGCTTTCAATGTGCTACAAAAAAACAGTATAAATGCTGTCCAAAAAATGGTTGGTTTACTCAATATCGTCATGGAAAAATAAGTTTCGCTGGATTCCATCTGTCAAATAACAGACAAATAATAATATAGCACTCTTCGTTTATTTGTTGAATATTTGATAATATTCCACAAAATTATGATTTTTAGCGTTTTTCTAAAAAAATTTAAAAAAAACTTTAGAAATTGGGCTCCCAACATTCTGTCTAATTCAACTTTCCAAAATAGAAAAGGTTTAGGAAACATACATTTCCTAAACCTCTTAATGGAAAAACCCTTATGAATTAAGCATACTTACTTTCTAAGCCTAACTGTTTTACCAACAAATAGTAGAAAACGGCTCTGTGTTTGCTGCGATTACTACTACCCATTTTATCACAAACAGCACTAACTGCAGCATCGAGGTCAGCACCGTCGGTACAACCTAATTTTTTAATAAGGAAATTGTTTTTAACTCTATCTTTTTCTGATTGATCCGAACATGAAACCATAGAGGCATCAGTAAGATAGATAGATGGACCGAGTCCTTTGGCGACTGCTGTTAAAAGAGCGTCGTCTGCGCTCGCGCCCATTTCAGACATTGCGCTTTTGTACTTTTCGAGAGCTTCATCAAATTTGCTCATAGCTAAAGTTTATTTTAACATGATTAGTAAATATATTTTTCAAAGACATAAAATTAAGGTATTTTTTTATTTCTCCAAAAATATTGTTGGTTTCTTTTCGCTAAATAAAAAATAATAGCTTTACAATATATTTGTTTTTAAAAAAAGGGACCTGTGTACTGAGGGGGTATTACGTGTAAATATCTTTTATAACACTTTGATAGAATTCGTCAAAGTCTTTGAGCCTAACCACAGCTGCAAAAAAAACATAGCTGACTAAACTCGTCGGTAATTGCACTATCGCTTCTTGAGGATAATTGGCAACTGCCAACATAAAAAGAGATGACAAAAGGCATAAATAAAGTGTTTTTATCATCGGATCCCGTACCCGCAAATAGAAATACAAGCAGCGTCGTAAAACTGTAAACAAAAAAAACATATACAATCCAAGCCCTATCCAACCTTCTTCAACGGCTAATCGTACATAGTAGGAGTCATGTGCAAATTTTGCTAAAAAAGAATCGGGTGTGAACCGTCGCGCCCACAAGCCCGTACTGCCGGGTCCATAGCCAATAGGATGTGAATAAATATAAGGTCGAATTCTTTTTTGATTGAAATATCGAATCTGTACTGAGGCATCTTCACTGGGTTCAAATGCTGATTTCACCCTAAACAAAACTGCGCTTGAATTACCACCTTTTATGACAAGGACTGCCCCAAATGCCAGAAATATACCAAAACCCAATATAATTTCCTTTTTTAAAGTCATCAGTGCATAAAACGCCAAACCCAAGGGAATTAAAGCAAAACATGTGCGCGTACCCGTATAAATCGAAGACCAAAACATCAATATTGCCGCTAAAACCAACAAACCTCGATAGACCAATCGGATAGGTGCTGTGGCATATATTAAACAAAAAACACCCATATATGCCATCATTATTCCAAAGGTCATCGCATCATTGAACAATGAAAATGTGCGCATCCGCCCCCATTGGAAAAATAGTTGAAAACGCTCGGGGTCTTGATAAATCCATGCTTTCTCGGCTGAAGAAAAACCTAAAAACTCCTGTTTAAGTCCATAAATAGCCACAATTGTGGCTAAAATAACTATTAAATTCAGCATTTGATGAATTCTTTTGAAGGAATTGAAAGCATAGCAAGCGATAAAATAAAGCAAATTAAGGATTGCCAAACTTCGAACGGTAAAAAGCCAAGCCAATTTCGACTCTTGTGAGGGGTTTAATACTTGAAAAACATTAAAATATATCCAAAAAATTAAAACAGTTGAAATTGGGTCTTTTGCAAAAGCCCAATTTTTCTTTAAAACTTGACCAACTAAGATACCTGATATCATCAACAATAATAAAGCGTCGAGAGAAGTTCCTACTGGGGCATTGGTCATTTTACCAATTAGTTGGACTAAAAATGCGACAATAAGCGTAAACATAATTCCAAATTGATGATAGAACATGCAAGCAAAAACCATTGGTAATGCTACAACTGCACCGATTACAACAGTACTCGTACCAATACCTATATAAGGTATCAGGCTACCCAATACCAATCCAAATGTCGTGAAGAGTAAATAACCCATTGGGTTATTTAACTTTTGGATAAAAACTTGATTTTCTAACCAATCTTTGACCGCATCTTTTATCGAAACAATGTTATTTAGTAGCATGGTTTTCTCAAATATTGTCAACATTTAAGTGTTTATAAAAAAAGAAGCTTCACGGCAGAACCTACGAAAACGCCAATGAAAAGTAGAATGCCAATCATCTCTATCAACTCCTCTTTTTGTGTCAATTTAAAAGGATTATTCTTTTTAGTAGGCATGATTTTTAATGTTTTATTGAAATATCAATGGTATAATGCACTTCTTTCTAAAAAATAATTACAAAATTTAAAAATTCCGTAATTCAGCAACCTCAAAAAAAGGCTAATTCAATTCTACGTTTTATAATACCCCTCAGTATCAAGCAATACTTGAGGTGATTTCTTTGTGATATTGACCCATTTGTGGGTCGTAAAATCAAAATATTTTACAACGTGGGCAGGATTCCCAACAACAACTGAAAATGGTGGAACATTTTTCGTCACAACGCTACCAGCTCCTACAACTGCATTTTTACCTATGCGAACACCTGGAGTAACAATGACACCCGCCCCAAGCCACACACCGTCTTCGACAATAATCTCTTTAACATTAAATCCTTGTTCAACAATTGGTCGATTCGGGTCTTCATACTCATGATTCAATCCACTCATTACGACATTTTGCGCCAATAAAATATTATCTCCAAACGTAATGGGTCCTACAATTTTAGAACCGCAGCCTATCAATACTCCCTTCCCAATTTTGACATCACCACAAGCATTTGCTACAAGCGTAAAATCCTCAATAATCGAATGCTCCCCAACTTCAAATTGCTTGTAAGGAAAAATATCTAATCGTGCCGTCCGTCGAATAATCGCTTTTCTACTAACTTTATGGACAAAAGGATTCAATATATGCCGAATCCACCAACGAGGACGATACTCATGCGGTGGTTGTAAAAGCCATTCTGCCAATGATTTTAGGCGTGGATTTGACTTTATTCTCTCTTTTAAACTTGCCATGTTTGCCATTTTATTTGTATTAAAAAATCAGCCTTTGTTGAAAAGCAGGACTGAGGAGGCAATCAATTTGAAAAACTTGATGTATCATATTTCGAAAAAGAACAAATTCATTTTCAGCTATTTGTCCTTTTTTTGAATTCAAAATTTCCTTTATACTAAATTTACAACCCTATCTTTCTTTTTTTCAAGGAAATTATCAACAATATCCCAAAACTCTCTGACACGATCACCCCAAGTATTGGACTCACCAATTGCCATTCGTTGATGTACTTTTGTCTCCGAATAGTCAGCAATTGCTTCGTCTATTAGTTGCACAAAGTGATCATGACTGTCTGCAATCCGAATATATGGTTGGAAACTCCTAATATCATCACTAAAACTCGTCGCTATTACTGATTTACCCGCCGCGAGATATTCATTGATTTTCAAAGGATAAACCGAGCGCGACATTTTGTTTAAAAGTGATGGCAGAATCGCTACGTCCATAAATTTCAAATAATTCGGCACTTCATAAATGGTTTTTGCACCCGTCAAAATGACATTGGGCATCTTATGCAAACCTTCAGAATATACTTCAGGTGAATTTATAGGACCTACCAACAATAAAGTTTTGTCTGGATGCCCTTCTGCTATACGCCGCATAAGGCGATAATCTAGCCGTATATCGTCCAAATTACCTGTAAAACCGATGATTTTAGTCTTTACATCCTTGATTTCAGCAGGACGATCAATATCTCGATAATACAAATTTTTAAAAATAGAAATATCAACTGCATTGTGCATGATATGCGTCTCTGGCTGAATGGGGCGAAAGTGCCGCAAAAGATTTGTCGAAGTAACAAGTGTTATGTCCGATTCACGAGCTGCTTGTTCTTCAAGCCGAACGCCATGTTTGGCAACATAAGCCTCTGTTGAAATATCGTCAATACACTGATAAATATTCAAGGCTGCACCCATTTCTTTAGGTAAAACTGGTACAAAAAACGGGTCGTAACAGGTCATATAGATAAAGTCTTTTATCTCATTATCCCTTATGACTTTTTTTATAGCCATCAAAAAGACTTGTTTGTTGTACTTATACATGGTTTTGTAAAGACCATTATTCGATAAAAAATTAATCGGAATGGTCGGAGGCGGTGTTGCCACTACAAAATTTTTAGGTATCGTTTCTAATTTTTCATAAAAAACGCCTCCCCTCAGTATTATAGGCAATCGTTCTCGTAATTTTTCATCATGCCTTAAATCCCAAATATCTTTTACTGAATAAGGATGATTCACATAAAATAC
>JANMJN010000665.1:0-5280 GCA_031371355.1 Saprospiraceae bacterium | reverse complement strand
TCTGAACTCTGAATCGTAGAAAAAACGGAAATGTTAAAACGAAAATAATGCGGAACGTTAGTTTGAGTTGTGTTAACACGACTGATTGGGTTCTCTTTTCGTTCAATTCTGGTTTTCCCTATTCAAAGTGAATGAATACTGAGGGGGTGTTTTTTTTTAGGCTTGGTAAACAATATCAAATTACAAACATTAAACAGACCAAATATGAGAAAATTAATAAAACAGGTGAAGCGGCGGCTTTTCTATCGTGCTTTGATACAGCGTTTCAATGCGTTGAGCACTGTAAGTAACGAGCCAAAAGTAACGCCCAATGAAGCGAAAACGGTTGCATTGCTATTTGATGCAACGACTTTAGAAAGTCGTAAAGAGATTGAGCGTTTTAGCGAAAAATTGCAAAAAGAAGGTAAAAAGGTCACTATTTTAGGTTTTTTTAATGAAAAAACACAACCCAATGGCTGGACTTTTCGATTTTTCAATAAAAAAGATGTGTCTTGGAAAGGCATACCAACCGGTGGTGAAGTCCAACGTTTTTTGGAAGAAAAATTTGATTTATTGTATCATTGCGGTATTAAAGAATGCCTGCCACTCGAATGGATATCTGTTTTGGCAAAAGCCCGTTTTAAAATTGGACCTGCTATCCATGATTGGATATATTACGATTTAATAATAGGCGGAAAATTTGAAAATTTAAACCATTTTATAGAACAAGCGGCTTTCCATGCCGCGAAAATAACTAAAAACAATGCGTTATCAGCAGTTTAGAGGAACGGGTGTCGCTCTTATTACACCCTTTTCAGCCGACATGTCTATTGATTGGGAGAGTCTTGAGCGATGTATAGAGCACGTCATAACGGGCGGTGTTGAGTACATTGTGTCACTCGGAACAACGGGTGAAGCGATTACGCTGACAAGCCGAGAGTGTCAACAAGTGTTTGATTTTATTGTAGATAAATCCAAAGGACGTGTGCCTGTTGTCGCTGGTTGGTTTGGTGCAAACTCGACTTCACACCTATTAGAACGCTTGAAGAGTGTTGATTTACGGCGTGCTGATGCGATTTTGGCGAGTTCTCCAGCCTACAATAAGCCACCACAAGAGGGTATTTATCAGCACTATTTGGCAGTTGCCAAAGCATCACCAGTGCCCGTTATTTTGTACAATGTGCCGAGCCGTACATCATCGAATGTCGCACCTGAAACGATTGTCCGCCTGTCTCATGCAAGCGACAAATTTGTAGGCATCAAGGAGGCTTCAGGCAATCTCGTTCAAGCACAATACATCATCAAGCATCGGGCTTCCGAAGATTTCCTCGTTTTGTCAGGCGATGACCAAATTACATTGGGTATGATAGCTTGTGGTGGCGAAGGTGTGATTTCAGTTATTGCCAATTCACATCCTTCAGAATTCTCTGATATGGTGCGAGCAGCTATGAACAACGATTTTGAAAAAGCTCGTGTGCTCAATAATAAGTTGCACTATATCCATCCTTTGCTCTATTGAGAAGGCAATCCGGTCGGCATCAAGGCAGCGATGACGATATTAGGTTTTTGTGAAAATTATTTGCGCTTACCACTTGTCTCTATGGGCAAAGCGAATTATGATAAATTGGCTGCGGAAATAGCAAAAGCGAAATAGAGTTGAAGCTATCTGAAAAAGTATAAAACGAAAACTGCAGGTCAAAATATAATTTTTTTCTGGTATTATGTTCGGGGAACTTCAAAAGTTCCCCGAACATAAACGCCTTCAAAAAGAATAATATTCGGAACGAAAAAACATAAAATATACCGTTTGCGACAGTCTCATTACTTACTCACCTATCTTCCTCCTCTATCAAACTTTTTTCTATTCGAATCCGCACAAAATCTATTCGTTTCCGAAGGCGGTCAAAAAAATACTGTCGTCCGCGCTCATTTTGCATATCAAGCGATTTAGATACGACACTGTCGAACCATTCGGCGGTATAATCGCACATCCTTTCGTCCGTTGTCTTCAAAAAATTAGGATTGCCATAAGTCGTGTAAATAGAGCGACCAACCGAAGAAGTGACAAAAATCGTATTATTGGTATAGATCATTTCATTGTGGTACATTGTGAAAGCACCGCCACTACTCCCTTCGGGTTTGACACCCAGCGGAAATTTTTTAGTATGAACCACCATAGCTTCCATGTGGTCAGCTAATTTTGTCATGTCTTGACATAAAACGAGGGCATCTTTAGGGTTTTTGAAGCCACTACCATTGGCGTGATACTCGATTTGGTTGAGTGTATTATCCATAATATTGAGCGACCACAACTCCGTTGTCGGTATGTTGCGATATAATGTCAAAATTTCTTTAGCTTTTTGAACAACAGGTGTTGGCAGAATATCAAAATCGAAGGGGCGATTTTGCAAATAATCAATTTGCCAAATCGTACGACCATAAACGTACATTTTGAAACTAAATAACTTCGGAAAAAACATGTAAAAGAAGAAAGGAATTTCAGCCCACGCATTATATATATGTACATCGGGCAAGCGGTTGAGCAACGCCACGTCTTGATGTATGCCCTCCAAAAAATCCTCAATGCCTTTCACCCTTTTGATAAAAGGGTTGAAAGTAAAAAACAAAGCATCCGTCTTGCCGAAAATATAACTATCCAATGAGATGTTATACGTCTGTGCTAAAAGCGTCATTTCATCAGGCGTAAGCATTGTTTCGCAGCGTAAACGGCGATAGACGGCATCTTTTCTAACATCAAAAAGCTTCATCAAAGCTTCTATCATGTCGGAACGGTTCTCGAAATGATGGTTTTGTATCTCCTCAAAAAGGTAAGTTTGTAAATCGCTGTTTGCCATATTGTTCAATAGTTTTGGTTGTTCGAATCAAAAGTAATGCATAACATTTAGATTTCTGCCTATTTAATTGATATAGTAGAAAAAAAAATTTATCATTATCGAAATTCCGTACAAACCCCCTCAGTAAACGACCGAACTTTGTACCATCAAAAAGAAAATTAAACAATCAAACAATTATTTATTATGGAAAAAAGATATGAAAGTTTGGCAGCGTTTTACCCATTTTATTTGAGCGAACACCGCAACCCGACGAGTCGAAAACTACATTTCGTTGGCACCGCCTTGTTTTTGTCCATTTTCATTTACATTATTTTCACAGGCAAATGGTCTACATTTTGGGTGATTCCGCTTGTGGGTTATGGTTTTGCATGGGTCGGGCATTTTTTTTTCGAGAAAAACAAACCCGCAACTTTTCAATATCCTCTGTACAGTTTGGCTTCCGACTTCATTATGTTTTGGGATATTTTGACAGGTCAAATTGACAGAAAATTACTAGATATTGAAGATAAAAAAAGAAACTAATCGTTTGTTAAACAGCTTTTTATGAACGAACAGAATCCAAAATTACAATGAATTTTTAAAACGAAATTTTGCAATGCCTATAAAAAAGGCAAAACATTCACGTCAGAACAATCTTCTTCTAACACTTCTTTATTTTGCTCTTTCATGATAAGTAATTAAACTGAAATGAGAATAGTTTAATCTGTGCAATTGTTTGTTTATCAATATATTGTCCAAATTATCAACTAAAATCTATCAACTATCACATACATACTGAGGGGGTAGTGTCACTACACTTTTCATTCAAATATTTCCGCTTTTTAACCTTTGTTTTTGTCGGTGCGGCAGATTATACTTCAACAACAGCGTTGAAGAACGCGCTAATTGCCTAATTCAATAACGCACAGACATTTGACTTTTGGTTAAACCTTGTATCGTTTTTCATTCGACCTGTATGATGTCAAAAAACAAATATGAAAAGACCTCAATCAACCGTTTTTTTTTAACTAAAGTGTTTTTTATTATTTGACCTGTATGATGTCAAAAAACCAAATAGTAATAATCTTCAGCAATCTCAGTTTTTTTGTTAACCCAACCCTTTTTTTTTATTTGACCTGAATGATGTCAAAAAACCTCGCTTAAAAAACTTCTCTCTTAAATATTGAATAAAAGTTACTTCTGTTACTATTTAGGGACGAAATCCCAGGAGAATAGGGCAGGGGCAACTTTTTCTATTTTGTTTTTACGCAACCATAAAGCCGCTTTGGACGTGTAGATGGAATAAATTAGGCAAAAAAATTGACTTGTTTTAAGAAGCCAATTACGACAGAACATGCGCTACGCTGCAAAATTTTAATATTTTTCAAGTATCTTTGTGCTTTTTTTAAAATTTCATACCGAATTGGGGAAATTTAAGAAAAGATATAAAAGAATAAAACTTGTTTTTTACCTTGCCAATCCAAAGCATTCAGAAGCACTCAATTTTTGACAAAATTCAACTTTAAATATAAACAAAAAAGTGTGAAATATCTCAATTCCGTACTTGAAACCGTCGGCAATACGCCGCTTATTCGCTTAAATCGCGTCACTGCTCACATTCCTGCATTGGTTTTAGCCAAAGTTGAAACCTTCAATCCTGGTTTAAGCATCAAAGACCGCATTGCAGTGCGCATCGTCGAAGGAGCTGAAAAAAGCGGTCAATTACGCAAAGGCGGTACTATAATCGAGTGTACAAGTGGCAACACAGGTATCGGTCTGGCAATGGCGGCGGCTGTCAAAGGTTATAAAATAATATGTACCGTCAACGATAAGCAATCGAAAGAAAAAATTCAGATGTTGCGTTCTTGGGGTGCGGAGGTCATTATTTGCCCTTCGAATGTTCGACCTGAAGACCCACAATCCAATTATTCCGTTGCTGAACGACTTTCTGAAAAAATTCCTAATTCCTATTGGGTCAATCAATACGACAATCCACTCAATCCACTAACACATTACGAAACTACAGGTCCTGAAATTTGGGAAGCGACCGACGGCAAGGTGACACACCTCATAGCACCCGCAGGAACAGGCGGCTCATTGTGCGGGACTTCGCGTTTTTTGAAAGAACAAAACCCTAAAATAAGGGTTTGGGGCATTGATGCTTATGGTTCTGTCCTCAAAAAATACCACGAAACAGGCATTTTTGACGAAAATGAAATGTATGATTATTCCATGGAAGGCGTTGGTCGAGAGTTCATCCCAAATTCTATGGACATGAATCTGATTGACCATTTTGAGAAAGTAACAGACAAAGACGCCGCACTCATGGGCCGCCGTTTGGTACTCGAAGAAGGCTTGTGGGTCGGTCATTCGTCAGGTTCTGCCGTTGCCGGTTTGTTGCAAATGAAGCATCTTTTGAAACCGACGGACGTCGTTGTAGTCCTTTTCCATGACCATGGCTGCCGTT
>JANMJN010000651.1:0-6779 GCA_031371355.1 Saprospiraceae bacterium | reverse complement strand
GAAAATACTTTGTCGAAATGCTTGTCGGCAACGAAGTGATTGGTAAACAAGACTTTATGATTCGCAAAGACCCACGTATTGACGCAACGGACGCAGACCTTGTGGAAAGTGCCAAGTTCCAAATCAAAGTGCGTGATAAATTGAGCGAAACGCATAAAACCGTCAATGAATTACGCGCAACGCGGAAGCAAATCACGGATTATATGGCGACAGTGACAGATTCTACTTTCAAAAAAGAAATAGAAAAAGTATCGAAACCGATGCTCGACAGTTTGCAAGCTGTGGAAGATGAGTTGATTCAACACAAAGCAAAAGCGTTTCAAGATTTATTGGCTTTGCCCATCAAGTTGAACAATAAATTGGCAAATCTCGCAGCTTCGGCGGCTCAATCTGATGCCAAACCAACGGCTTCTGTCTTTGAATCGGAGAAGGACATTGTCCCAAATATTGATAAACAAATCACTAAATTGAAAAAAACGCTGGATATGTATGTGCCACAGTTCAATAAACTGGCAGAAACGCAAAAGGCGGCGGCGATAAATATTAAGAAGGGGTCGTAAAAACCCATCAGGCGGTGATACTCCATCACCGCCTGATTTTTTTAATCCAAAATGCCAAAGAATTAACATCCATTCCGTCAGAATTGAAACAATACGTTTTATCAAAACTTGAAAATACACGAGCGCATTTTGCATTAGAACAATCGTGTTTTGCGTTTAAACAATCGCGTTTTACTTTCATGTAATCGAGTGATGCGTTCGCGGTAGCGCGTTCATGTTTCACGCAATCGCGTGATGCGTTTACGTAAGAATTAAAACAGGATGTTTTGGCGAAAACAACTTTCACGTTAGCGCGTCATGCGTTCGTATAAGAATATTGACCTTTTTGGTAGGAAATGACGCGTTTTTGTGAAAATGGCTTGTTGGGGAGGCGAGGAAGCTGTGCTTTCGGGTGAATTCCAATGATTTGTTTCAAAAAAACCTTTACGAATATTCGAACTTTAAAAGTTTCCCGAACTTGGGCGTTCATTTTGCTTTGTTTTCTTCTTCGACCACAAAAATTGTCACAAAACCAAATATTTATTGCGCTTTTAATGCACACTAAAGTTTAAATACCACTTAGGATTTAAGGCGATATTGAAAGTTTTAAAATAATTTAAAGTTTTGATGTTTTTTAGATGCATTAAAATCGTTTGATTAGATTTGCAAAGAAAATCTCTCTCTGTTTTGATAAAGATTTCTGCATTCACTCGGTTTCGTTCAACTCAAAACTGCCGCAATCCCCCCCCTCAGTATGTCGGGGTGTTTATGAGATTCATTAGGAGATTACGATGGTTTTCCTTATATTTAACGGCAATTAATAAGAAATGAAAATACCAATAATTAAAGGAATAATAGACCGAAGGATTCTTATCAATTATCAAGTTGATAAGGAAGTCTTAGCGCATTATTTACCAGAACCGTTTAAACCCAAATTAGTAAATGGCAAAGGTATTGCAGGAATTTGTCTGATAAGACTAAAAGAAATTAGACCAAAAGGATTGCCCAAACAAATAGGTATTTCCTCTGAAAATGGTGCTCATGGAATTGCAGTTGAGTGGACTGAAAACGGGAAATTGAAAGAAGGCGTATTTATACCGAAAAGAGACACGTCTTCGATATGGAACTCATTAGCGCCTCAGTAAACAATCAAAAAAGCCACATGAAATGATGTTTTAGGTGGCTTTTGTTTAACTTTGTTTGCAGAAATTGGGATTTTGGTAGAAAACAATAAACAATTGATAGATGTGTGTCGAACCTCTAAAAAAATTAGTACCTGTGCCTTTTGTGGCAGCTTCTTTGCGCATATATCAAAGAGTAAACTTTCGGTGGTTTTATTTTCCCTTCCTGTTATTACTTTTCCTTACATTCGCATCACGTTTTCATTGGACAACAAAAACCAAAATGCATTAACAATATCATTAACGCTTAATTTGAGTGAACATGGAAAAAATACGATTCCGATTTTTGTTCATTTTCTTTTTGTTATTCACGTCTCCGTGGACATGGTTTGATAGATTTCCAGGCGTTACCTTTCTAACACTCTTTTACAGCGACTTTAACGATTGGGTCGTCACTCGATTTAACAAATATGTATTCCACTTAAAAGATACGCTCGAACCTAATAACGGAAGCGGAGACACCTCTTTGGGATGGGGTCAATTTTATACTTATCTTCTCTTATCCGTCATTGGGAGTCTCATATGGACGCTGTTAGATAAAAAGCGACAAAGTTATGCCGTGCTAAACTTTTGGTTGAGAAACATTGTGCGGTATTTTGTCGCCATCATCGCTTTTAGCTACGGCATTATTAAACTTTTTGCTCTGCAAATGCCTTTCCCGAGTTTAAGTGCGCTGAACACACCGCTTGGTGATTTTTTACCCATGCGGTTATCATGGATGTTTATAGGTTATTCAACGACTTACCAAGTTTTCTCTGGCATTATGGAAACCCTTGTCGGCATATTATTATTGAATAGAAAGACCGTAACCCTTGGTGCTTTACTTGGGCTTGGTGTATTTTCAAATATCGTGATGTTGAATTTGAGTTATGACATTCCTGTAAAATTGTTTTCTATTCAATTAGTCCTGTGTTGTTTGTTCTTAACACTTGAAGATTGGAAAAGGGTTTTTAACTTCTTCTTATTCAATAAACCTGTTGAACCCAATACAAGTTATGACATAAAATTCACAAAAAAATGGCAAAGAATTGCACGAATCTTATGGAAAATTGGGTTTGTCATATTTTTCGTCATTATTCCTTTCAAGGATTCACGGGAATGGTATAACAGGACATCTTCTATAGGAGAATTAAAGCCCATTAAATCAGGTGTCTATGATATTAAATGGTTTGTTAAGAATAATGACACGATACCTATTTCACTCAATGATACGGTGGCGTGGAAAGATGTCATATTTGAAAAAGGGGGCTATGGCAGTATCAATACGACTGATACATTATTTTTACAATGGTATCGTCGGGGTTACTTTAAGTATCAACCTGACACACTCGACCAAACAATTGCTTTTAAAAAAATTATCAAAGACTCTGTGACTCTTTTTGTTATGCATTATCTAATACCAAATGATAGGACGATACGTTTATCTGGATTCGTAGGTCCTGATTCACTACAAATTGAACTATTCAGGAGTAATAGACATTTTCAATTATCAGAAAGACAATTCCATTGGCTGTCTGAAGCAAATAGGTAATAACTTGATCAAAATAAAAAATCATGAATAATCAAGACATTGCAATATTGATTTTTGGAGACATAAATTCTGACAGGAATGCCCTTTACGAAGAAAAATACAAGGGTCTGGCAACCGCTTTCACTGAAAAAGGCTTTCGAGTTGATTCTGTTATTTATTATGACTTGCTGGCTGAAAAATTAGCCATAGAATTAGTTCATTATGATGCCATACTTGTTTGGGTGAATCCGATTGAACAAGGCAACGACAGGAAAAAATTAGATGCTTTATTATTGGCGCTGTCAGACAAGGGTTGCTTTGTGTCGGCTCATCCTGAAGTCATCTTAAAAATCGGGACAAAAGACATTTTATATAAAACAAGGGACATGGCGTTTGGTGGAGATACAAAGATGTATGCTTCCTTTGACAATTTTAAAGAAAATTTTCCCGATACACACAAACTATTAGGCTTTAGAATTTTAAAACAATACAGAGGCAATGGTGGAAACGGGGTTTTTAAAGTGGATACAAGCCAGTTTAAGGAAAACAAAATAGGTATCACACATGCTCAAGGCGATTTAGGAGAACGAGTGTTGACTGTTGAAGCATTTTTTGAAGAGATGAAAATGTACTTCTTAAATAATGGTATGTTGATAGACCAAGCATGGAACCCTCATATCATCAATGGCATGGTGCGTTGTTATCTCACAGGCACAAAAGTAAATGGATTTGGTTATCAAGAAATCAATGCGCTTTATCCAAGCGCCAATAATATGCCTAAAAAACCAAGCAAGCGGTTTTATTTCACTGAGGAATGTGGTTTGTTTCAGGATTTGAGAGTCATCATGGAAACAAACTGGGTGCCTCAATTACAAGAGATGACGGATATAAAAACAGACATGATGCCTATCATTTGGGACGCAGATTTTTTTATCAATAAAATCAACACGGAAAACACTCATGAAAAATATACATTGTGCGAAATAAATGCGAGTTGTGTATCGCCTTTTCCCGAAAGTGCTATTCCTTTTATCATCGAAGAAGTCAACTATAGAATCACAGCCAAGAAAGTGTATTAGGCAATGATGAATGATGAATTAAAAATGATGAATAAGTAAAAAGTAAAAATAGACCCCTCAGTATTCTAACAAAAAAACCGACATAAAATCATATTGAAGGTCGTTTTTTCGTTTAACTTTGTTGAAACTACTTACAAATTTACAGTTATGGCAAAAAACAAAACAATTGAAACCGAAAATAGTGTTGCCGACTTTTTAACGACCATCACTGATGAGAAAAAAAGGACGGACTGTTCTACTATTATTGACTTAATAACGAAACAAACAGGTCTTGAACCCAAAATGTGGGGAAGCAGCATTGTTGGTTTTGGTTCATATCATTATATTTATGATAGCGGACGCATGGGAGATGCACCATTGGTCGGCATTGCAGCAAGGGTCAATGCCATTACGTTATATCTCGGCTCTAACTTCGACAATAGAGATGAATTACTATCGCAATTTGGAAAACATAAATCAAGTAAAGGTTGCATATATGTTCAAAAGTTGGAAGACATTGACATCCATGTTCTTATGGAAATGGTTAAAAACTCAATTGAACACAGGCAGCAACATAATGATGTTGCGTAAAAAGTCACCCCTCAGTATGTGTCTTAATGCCCTCTGAAACGAAACCTGCTTTCATATTCCTTGTCGTTCCCTTTGTTTCATGGTTTCTGATTGTGACATTTATGATTATTGCGAGAAACAAATCAAAGAAAAGCAATGAGGGCAATATGCAAACATGATGAACATTGTTAGTTCGCATTTATCCAATCATTGCGCCTCAAAACGATTCATCTTTGCAAGATTATTTATCAACTTCTTTGATAAATCAATATATCCTCATGTTTTTTGGTTGACCTTTCAAAAACGAATAACGGTAAACAAAATGATTGTCAGCCCCCCTCAGTATCTAATCCTTTTTCCACTCTTTTTCACAATAAAAAAACATATCAGATGAAAAATGAAACAATCATGCAAAAAAACGAAGACAATCCAACAAGACACCGTCGCGGATTTCTCGGAACGCTCATTAAAGGAGCCACAACTTTAGGTCTGCTGACATTTGCCACGCCTATGAAACTCAAAGCAGATCCCATTTTTCCAGAAGAACCTTTAAGCGGAGATGACGCTTGGTTTGCAAAGATAAAAGGCAAACATCGTATTGTCTTTGACGCGACTCAACCACATGGTATTTATCCATTTGCATGGCCCAGAGTTTTTTTGATGTCTAATGAAGCAACTGGTACTATTGAAAAAGAATGCGGTGTTGTCGTTGTTCTCAGACATACAGCGATTCCTTACGCTTTTGAAAATCGTCTTTGGGAAAAGTATAAATTTGGTGAAGTCTTCAAAGCAGAAGACCCTGCCACTAATACACCTTCGGTGCGTAATCCGTTTTGGCAACCAAAAGTAGGTGATTTTAGTGCTCCGGGTATTGGTAATGTAGATATAGGCATTAATGAGTTACAAGCCAGAGGCGTTATGTTCTGTGTGTGTAATACCGCTATTACAGTTTTTACTGCCGCAGTTGCACAAGGTATGAAACTTGATGCAGCAGAGGTAAAGAAAGATTGGCTCAAGGGTTTGTTACCCGGTATTCATGTTGTTCCATCAGGAGTTTGGGCAGTCGGTCGAGCACAAGAATATGGTTGTAAATATTGCTTCGCTGGGTAAAATAAATATCTCAGTTGTTCTTGATTTTAAAGTAATTTAAGCAAAATAAAAATCAATAAACGGTGACAGTGAGTCAACTTCTGACCCAACTGTCACTGTTCGTTATGATCGTTTATTGTGATAAGAATAAAAAAAGAAGTAACTTTGGCAGAAAGAAGTTGTCTGTTGAATTATCTTAGATGCAGTTACTACCCCTCAGTATAATCCATAAATTAGTCATACAGAATGATTTCAAATTCACTTTTTTAAAATTTTAATTCAAAATCATGAAAACAGAAAAATTAAGTCGTCGTCATTTTATCAACGCTGTGGGCATTTCAACTTTTGCCGCCAGTAATTTGATTTTACCAAGGTATAGCAATGCCAACCCGATAAAACTTGCGGATAGTAATATCAATCATATTGGACCTATGGAAGGTTATACGCCTCAAATTGGCACATTAATCTCAATGCTCGATTGGTTGAATGAATCCGTTTTTAGAGTCACAAAAAAATTAACTGTTGAACAATTAGATTATTTACATGACAAAGATTCAAATACAATTGGGTCATTGATGATGCACGTAGCAGCGACGGAAGTTGTTTATCAAGACATAACCTTTAATAACTTAGAAGATTTTTCAAAAGAAAATAAGGACAAATGGAACGTGGCAATGGAACTCGGTCCTCAGGCTCGAACCCAAATTAAAGGCAATAATTTCGACTATTATAAGGAAGCCATGAACGAAGCGAGAGCCAAAACAAAATTAGAAATGAAAAAAAGAGACGATGATTGGTTGCTTTCAGGTGAAACAAAACAGTGGGATTGGAA
>JANMJN010000364.1:0-2990 GCA_031371355.1 Saprospiraceae bacterium | reverse complement strand
ATAAACAATAGTCAATGGAAAAGAGGGATAACTATCAATTACTCATTGAAAAATTGGATCAATTTATACGCAAATATTATGTGAATCAACTGATTCGCGGCTCTTTGTACGCCACGGGTTTGATTTTAGCTCTTTTTTTAGGGCTTAATTTTGCGGAAAATTTCATGTATTTCCCCCCCTCAGTAAAAACGCCTTTGGTTTGGGGTTTTGTCGGTGCGTCGGGCATTGCGTTGTGGACGTGGGTGTTGTTGCCTGCTTTGCATTATTTCCATTTGGGAAAAGTCATCAGTCACGAACAAGCGGCAAGTATTGTAGGTGAACACTTTACGAATGTCAAAGATAAGTTATTGAATATTTTGCAACTGCGTCGTCAAGCTGATACGCAGGAGAATCGTGATTTGATTTTGGCATCCATTTATCAAAAATCTGAAGAAATCAAGCCCGTTCCCTTTAAAGCGGCTATCGATTTGACCAAAAACAAGAAAAACTTGCGGTATGCTTTGCCGCCGCTTTTGTTGTTGTTGTTTGTATTGTTTGCAGCGCCGAGTTTGATTAGAAATGCGTCTGCTCGTTTGTTGAATTTCAATAAAGTTTTTGAGCGCGATGCGCCTTTTAAGCTGAACATTGAAGGAGGTGACTTGAAAGTGATTCAGTTTCAAGATTATGATTTGACTGTAAAAGCAGACGGAGCGGTTATGCCCAACGAGGTTTTTATTGAGATGAATGGCTATGAATATCGTCTTCAAAAAGATGAAAAAGACCCAAGTGTCTTCCACTATAAATTTGCGAGTGTTCAAAAAGATGTTGCTTTTAAGCTTTTCAGTGGTACTGTATCGACACCTGAATTCGCCTTAGAGGTCTTGAAAAAGCCCAATATCTCAGGTTTCGATGTGCAATTGGATTATCCGGAATATATTGGTCGCCCGGACGAAATGTTGTCGAATCAAGGAGAGTTGATTGTTCCGCAAGGCACGACGATTGCATGGTTGATTAATTCTGAAAATACAGACGATATTAAGGTGTCTTTTGCGGGTGGCAAACCCCTCAGTATTGTGCGTCAAGGTAGTACACGTTTTACGTTTTCAAAAAAAGTGATGGGAGACGAACCGTATAAGCTATTGATTTCCAATGCTTATTTGCCAAAAGCAGATTCTGTTTCTTATTCTATTACAGTTGTACCTGATTTGTATCCAACGATTTCAGTTGAAAAATTTGAGGATTCATTGAATAATAAACGCTTGTTTTTTGTCGGTGAAGCGGGTGATGACTATGGTTTACGCAGTTTGGCGTTCAATTATCAAATAAAAAGAAACAGTGGTCAGCAAGAGCCTTTGCAACGTGCGCCACTGCCTAATCCAACGAATAAAGCGGTTTCATATCAATATACCTTTAATACTGCCGATTTACAATTGCGTCCAGGCGATGAGGTAGCGTATTATTTTGAGGTCTTTGACAACGATGGCGTGAATGGTTCTAAGGCAACAAAAACGGCGATGATGGTCTATACGCAGCCGTCAATTGAACAGATTGAGAAAGCAATGGCTAAGAATAATGATGAAATCAAGGATGATTTGAAGAAGGCGATGAAAGAAGCGCAAAAGATACAACAGGATTTGCAAAAGCTGCGCGAGAAGATGTTGCAACAAAAAGATGTGGATTGGCAGATGAAAAAAGAGGCTGAAAAACTCATGCAACGTCAGCAGGAAATGGAGAAAAAGATTGACGAAGCAAAGAAGAATTTTGAGGAAAATATGAAGCAAGAACAGGAACTCAATAAGCAAGATGAGTCTATCATGCAAAAACAAGAGCAACTGCAAAAGATGTTCGAGGAACTGAAAAACCCCGAAATGAAGGATTTATTGAAGCAAATAGAGGAGTTAATGCAGAAAATGGATAAAGACCAAGCGCTTGATAAAATGGAAGATATGAAGTTTTCCAACGAAGAAATGCAAAAGGAATTGGAGCGCATGGAAGAACTGTTCAAGCAATTGGAAGTTGAAAGCATGATGCAAGATCAGGTTGATAAATTAGAGGAATTGGCTGAAAAACAGGATAAATTGAGTGAGGATACTGAGGGGTCTAAAAAAGAACAAGAGGAACTGAAAAAGGAGCAGGAAAAGCTCAACAAAGAGTTCGATGACTTGGAGAAGAAACAGGATGAGATGGAGAAAAAGAACGAGGAATTGAAACGCAAACAAGATATGCCCGATACAAAACAAGAGGATAAAGAGATTCAAAAAGACCAAGAGGACAGTAAAGAGCAGCTTGATAAAAAGGAAAATTCCAAAGCGTCCAAAAAGCAGAAGTCGGCGGCAAGTAAGATGAAAAACAAAGCTAACAAGATGAAAATGGCGCAACAACAAGGCGAAAAGGAGCAAATTGAAGAAGATATGCGCGCCATTCGACAATTGTTGGAGAACCTTGTAACGCTCTCTTTTGACCAAGAACAAGTGTTGAAAGATTTTGGACCCACTGCAGAAAACACGCCGCGTTATGTCAAATTGACACAACAACAGAAAAAATTGCAAGGCGATTTTGGACTTATCGAAGACTCCTTGCAGGCTTTGGCAACAAGGCAAGCCGCTATTCAGACTTATGTTATTGGAAAAGTGACGAATATCAAGCAAAATATGTCAACAGCCTTGGATAAACTTGAAGACCGTAAAAAATATGAAGGACAGGATTGGCAACAACGTACGATGACGGATGTGAACGACCTCGCACTCATGCTTTCTGAGGCGATGCAAAATATGCAGAATCAAATGAGCAATATGCCTGGAAGTGGTTCGTGTCCAAAACCTGGCGGTAATGGCGAAGGTAAGGGTGGAAAACCAAAAGATAAAATGAGTGATGGGCAAAAAGGGTTGAATGAAGACTTGAAAAAGCAGCTCGAACAGATGAAAAAAGGTGGCGGTGGCAGAGGTGGCGCGGGCATGAGCAAGGAATTTGCTCAAATGGCGGCTCGTCAAGCAGCTATGCGCGAAGCCTTA
>JANMJN010000649.1:0-2414 GCA_031371355.1 Saprospiraceae bacterium | reverse complement strand
ATGTCGCCAACATAGTAGCCTTCTAGTTCTTTCAAAGAGGTCGAGCTGCCGACAAAAAGTCCGGGTCGAGTAAAAAGATCGGAATCAATATTGAATTGCGTGATTTTAAAAAAAAGTTTCAAACTCGATTTCCGTATCGCTCTGACCATCTCAACGGTCATTGGTAAATATTTGCTCGGCGCGCCTGATGTACCAGAACTAAGCGCAAAATACTTTGTTTTGCCAGGCCAGGAGATATCCTCTTCATTTTCGAGGGAACGATGCCACCACGCATCGTGCATTTTGTCGTAATCAAAAAGTGGTACATTTTGCCTAAACGCCTCGATGATATTAGGCGAATTGAGTATTTTTGTAAAATTATAATGCTGTCCAAAAGCTGTATATTCCGCTTTGCGAAGCAACCGCCGTAAGGTTTTGCGCTGATAATCGTAAGGTGTCATACCAATACCTTGAACCCTATTCCCAAGGGTTAGCGCACGCTTTATGAGTCCACCAAAAAGTCGCATAGTTTAGTTTTTGATTTTAAATTTGGTATGAAAGTCAATTCAGTCTGTTAGATTTTTTTCTGCTTTTGTATTTATGGCTTATCGAGGTGAGGTAACATATTGTGGGGTGCAAAGATACGATTACCCAATGAATAATTTGTATTGCGTCTGAAAAAGCTATAAGCGCAGACGTTTTTATAGGGTGTACTGATAGCGTTCAAAAAAAATTACCACGTCAATCCTTTCTATTTTCAAAAAAGACTTAAATTTGTCAAAAATAAAAAATGAAGATGCTAACTGTTCAATTCATTATAGACGACAAAGGAGAAAAATCAGCGGCAGTTGTGCCAATGAAAATTTATCTTGAATTACTTGAGAAATTAGAAGAGTTGGAGGATATTAAACTTTATGACGATGCTAAAAGCCGCGAAGAGCCTTCTATCTCTCTTGAAGAATATCGTAAACTACGCCAAAAGAGAAAGCAACATGCCCCATCAAATTCAAATCCGTAAGTGGCGCAGAAGCAATTGGATAAATTGCCTGATGACGTTGCAGACAAGTTACTTGATACTATTGAAGCACTTGCCGATAATCCAAGACCCCATGGCTATATTAAACTTAAAGGAAGCGACGGCTACCGCATTAGGAAAGGTGATTACAGAATCATATACGATATATATGATAACCTTTTAGTTGTAGAAGTCGTGGCGATTGGAGATAGAAAGGAGATTTATGGCTAAACGATTCACTCTTTTCTATAAGCTATTGTGAAGCATTTCCTGTTTTTGGCAAAATTAATATATAAACATAAAAATATCTCTTTATTGTATAATAGCCCCCCCAGTATTTTTCAGATACTGAGGGGGCTATTATGTATTAGTGCAAAGTCAATCTTTATAAAACATCCATTTTCCCAATTCTTTGAACGTTACTTTTTTACCATACATCAAAATACCGACCCTATAAATACGCCCTGCTATCCACACCAAGCCGATAACCGTACCTATTAATAAAGTAAGCGACAAAGCAATTTGCCACATAGGTGGGTGAAAAGGCAGTCGTGCGGGCATGACAATAGGTGAAAACAAAGGGAAAATGCTCGACCACACCGCCAAACTACTATCGGGTGAACGCACCGCCGCCATCATAATGTAAATAGCGATGATGACTGGAATCGTAATCGGCAATGTCAATGATTGTGCTTCGCCTTGGTCGTCGCCGACTGCCGAGCCCACAGCTGCGAATAAAGCCGCATACATGAAATAGCCCAACAGAAAAAATATGAAAAACAGAGGTAGTATCAATGCCCAATTTTGATTTTGCAATTCGGCTAATGCCAGTCCCATTTTGCCACCTGCTTGAACTTCTTGCGCGCCTTGCATAGCGGCTGTCATCTGTGGATTGCTGGCTGCCATTTGAGATGAGTCAACGCCAATCATCGCTGAAATACCCGTTGTAATGAGTCCGATGAGGATAAACCAAATCAAAAATTGGGTAAAACCGACTGCGCCAACGCCTATAATTTTGCCCAACATCAGTTGAAATGGCTTAACCGATGAAATCATTACCTCGACAATACGGCTCGTTTTTTCTTCCATAACAGAGCGAAATATCATCATGCCGTAGATAAAAACGGACAAATACATGAAAAAACCCATCAAGCCACCTATCGCCATAGCCACAAGACCCGATATTGTTGAGGCATCTTCTTCGCCTTCAATAGGGTCGGGGTCAATTTCGATGCGGGTTTTTAAAGCTTGAATTTTGGCAGTATCCAAGCCTAAAGTGTTTACCTTATAATCTCTGATAAAATCCTCAATTTTACCTTCGATGTCGTCGGTCATATCGTTGCCGATTTTTTCGTCGGAGTAATATTTGATGGTGAAACGGGTTTTGGTTACGTCATTAATTTTAGGGATAACCAAAACA
>JANMJN010000635.1:0-1924 GCA_031371355.1 Saprospiraceae bacterium | reverse complement strand
CTTGGAATACAATATTCATTCAAGGCATGCTGAATCGGGGCTTGCCATATTTTACCCGCAATGGAGCCGCGACCACTCAATACTATCAATTTTGGATTCAGTAAATGTATCAAAATCGCTACACCACGCCCTATTTTGTAACCTATTTCCGATAACAGCTCGACGGCAAATTGGTCCCCTTCAAGGGCAGATTTAATAATTAGTTTATTTGCTTCCTCTGGATTATCCGCAGGAATGCCTACTAAAGAAGAAACTCGCCCCTCTTTCACACCTTGTAATGCTTTTTCTACCAAAACCAATAGTGATGTCTCCGTTTCGAGGCAACCTTTTTTGCCACAACTACACAATTTATTATTATTGAAAACAGGTATATGACTAAACTCTCCCGCAAAACCATTGTCGCCTCTGTAAAGCGCCCCATCAAGGATCATCCCCAAACCAACACCCCAACCCACATTGATGACCATCACATTTTGCTCCTTGACTGCTGCACCAAAACGCAACTCTGCCAAGGCAATCAAACTGGAATCATTGTCAATAAAAACAGGCAGACCAACTGCTTTTGAAATATACTTGGTGATACTGCCCTCAGATGTTTCTAAAAACGAATAATTTACCCCTTTTTTAACATCTATAAAACCGGGCATTCCTATACCAATACCTGCTATTTTTTGGGTATCAATGGGTGTTTTTTGAAGGAAAGCCCCTATGGCTTCAGTTAACCTGATGAGTGATTGAGGGTTTTTAGCCAATGGCAGATCTAACTTTACAACTTCGCCCACACAGTTATTTTGCATATCTATGATAGCAATCCTCGTAATAAGTTGATCCATGGAGACCGCAAGGATATATTGGATATCCCGCTTAATCGAATACATCAACGGGCGTCGTCCACCTGTGGAAGGTGCCAAACCAGTTTCAATGACTTTACCCTCCTCTATCAATTCCCCTATCAATTTTGTAATCAGCGGCAAACTTTTATCCATTTTGTCGCATAGGTCAGCACAAGACAGGGATTGTGCAAAATAGAATTGCTTTAATATGCTTCGTTTATACAAAGACTTCTTATCTGCCATATTTTTTGAAATTGTCGATCTAAAAAAAAGATTAAACAAGAAAGTAAATAAGGATTAATAGAAATGCATTATTGTTAAGTGAGCTCTGTCTTCGTTTTATCTGAAAAAATGCTTTTATACTGTCCATAGGATTCCTATGAGAGGGGTACTTTTACGCCTTTTATCTTTTTGTTCAATCTTGTACAAGAGTTTAGATAAACTAAACAACAAGAATCTACAAATATAAAATACTTTTTCATTTTTTTATGAAAGGAATACTATTTTAAGCGTACAACTTCAGATAAGTTATTCTGTTAAAAATAAAAAAAACGTTTTTTGAGCGGATAGCGAACCTTTGTTTGTGGCATAATTTGCATCTCCTCCCCTACTCTACTTTTACGATACGACTCAATGTTTCACTTATATCCTTTGGCGTTGGTACGGACATGATGATATGGTGCACCCCTCAGTATATCGTCTTTTATCAATAAATTTATTTAGTCCAAAACGCTTGATTTGAAACATTAAACTAAAATTAGATTATTCGTTTTTTAGTTTAAACAAATTTATTGAAGCCCGTGACCATAATATCTGCTTGTTTCAGTCATCTAAAATGATTCAGATTATGAGCCCGAGTATCTTCCCTGATGGCAAAATCCAACTTTACGTTTCGTAAATTCTGCTGTAAATATATAAGTTTTCAAATCAAAATAAAACTATTATTTTAGTTTATTTGTTTAATCTATTTTTATATTAAACAAATTTATTTAAAAAAGTAAGCGGACAATGCAATTATCGGAACAAGATTACAAGTCGGAGTGTTTTTATTGATCTTTATTCGAAAGTAACCCGCATTAAAATACAAAACC
>JANMJN010000358.1:0-9801 GCA_031371355.1 Saprospiraceae bacterium | reverse complement strand
TCCCTCGCAATGACAAAAAAGGTAAGATTTGGAATTCCCCCCCTCAGTATAAAAGCAAAATCATTGCATAAACCATAACCCTAAACCCATAAAGTTTTATGTACTCCCTAAAACAAATTAATACAATGAGATAATTTGTTTTCCTTTTTGCATAAAACTTTAAACAAAATGGAAAAAGCTTTTTCCCAAACACATAAAACTTTAAACAAAATGGAAAAAAGTTTTTCCTAAACCCATAAAGCTTTAAACAAAAGGAAAAAAGTCTTTTCCCAAACACATAAAACTTTAAACAAAATAGAAAAAATTTTATGTGTCGCATATAATAACTAAACCCGCATAGAGAAAGAAGGAATGAAAACAGTTGTTTGAGATACCGAGATTGAAAAGGGCGCAACGTTTGGGCATTTTTCGACATTGACTAAATGTGTTAGGTAGCTGATTTTTTGTTTTCCCAAAGGCATAAAAAAAAAACCGTTACAAGCATTTTTAGGGCTTGTAACGGTGTGGCGGTTCGGCGGTGTGCCTCTGTTAAGTTGCCACAACAGGCGTCGTTTCTTCTTTAGGCTGTTTGTCCTCTGATTTAGCCTGTGCGCCATTTGAAGCAGATGCTTTCCTCGGGCTTGGTTCTTTATCCAAAATCAAGGAAAAAACAGGGTCTTTGCCTTTGTCTTGAACCATTTTTCGGACAACTGAACAGTAATAATAGCAATCTTTGGCGGCATTATCCCGTGCTATTTTCAACTTAACGGAAAGGCTACCATTTGCATTAATCAAATCTGTCATACATTTGAAAATAGTGACGGATTCTTCAAAGCCCTCCATGTCAAAATCCATAGCGAGGCTTTTGCGTTGCTCTTTGGCAATGCGGAGCCAATACACGGCATTTGATACCTTGTCGTCGCCCATCGGTTTTTCACCTGATGTTCTTTTTTTGTTTCTATTGCCCATCGCCTCATAAAGAAGGGTCGTTTCTTTCTGATGTTCTGCAATGGCTTGAGCAATCTCTTGGACGCTCATGGTCTCTAAAACTTCACTTGTCATCATGATACAAGTTTTTTAATTTAAAAAATTGGATTCAAATGTTGTTTATTGAAGGGTTCAATATACCCCCCTCAGTAAAATTCGTTATATAAAACAAAAATATCTATATTCATTTGACATTTGCAAATAAATATAGATATTTTTTAAAGATAAGTTATGTAAATATTTGACGATGGATTTTTAAAGAAAATGTTTGTTAGAGATTTAACCCAATTTTAGGAAGATTTTAAAATCATCTTCCTAAAATTGTTCCGAAATCAGCGTAAACCTTCCGAAAGTTTTGAACTTTCGGAAGGTTCTGCATTTGTCCTGCGAAATAACCCATACCGTTATTTAATATCCTGAATGAGGTCTTGAAATTTTTTGCCCTCATCATCCGTCGAGTTGATTTGCTTTAAGGTCAAATCCAAATGGACATTCATGCCGCGCACATCGTCACGCAGCTCTACGCAACACTCTTCAGTACTGACCTCTTTTAATCTGAATTTTTCGCCATTGTCAAGTTCTTCTATCCAACTGGAGCCATCTTTTTGGTAATGACCGCCATTATAGCTCACATAGCTTGCTGTCAATCCATTCAGTACATCGGCGTTTGTTGCGGGTTCATCATGCGGTCTCGTCAAAAAGAAGATAAGGAGCAATACCAAAACAAGCCCCCCCGCGCCATACCAATACTTTTTCTTATCAATGCCGTCTGTTGTTGGGGCAGTATGTGTATGCGTCGTTCTTGCTTGTGATGCCGTTATTTTGTCAAAATCTTCTGGTGCCAATTCATCCAAAAAAGACAAAAGGCTGTTCGTGATTTTAGCGCGTTGCATTTCTAAAGTTTGGAAATCTTGTGTAGCAGTGCGATTCAATTGCGCATATTCGGCATAAGAAGAAGATAACATGATCGCTTGATTGTGCAAATGACTCCCTTCTGATGCCTTTTCAATGGCTTTTAAGGCTTCTTGTAAACGATTGGCTTTGATGAGTTCGACGATGTAGTTCCTATCCATTGTGATTGTTTTTAATTTGGTAAAAAAAGTCTGTTCACTATTAAGTATTGTTTTGCACAGTATTCTTTTTCAAAATTGAGTGAATGATTATTGCTCAAAGATAAAAATCAGTTTGGTTTCTGCATAAAAACAAAGATAATTACATAGGTCAAACACGAATTTTACGAATTTTTCTTTTGATTTCTTTCCCTTAACACAAAAAACAATAGGATAACCTAAAAATAATTCGTGTTAATTCGTGAAATTCGTGTCAGCTATGTAGTTACGATTTTTGTTATTATACCACTGCGAAGAGCGCTTTTGTCTAAGAAAGTTCTGGTTTCCATATTGTTTCTTACTTTTAAGCATTGAAAAAAAAACATTCTACATCAATCCAATTTAACAAAATGACTAAACGGCTACTATTCACTCTTTTGCTTTTCTTTTTGGGCTTTGCCCTACTCTCTGCGCAAGGCACACGTTTGTTGCGTCAACCGACGATTAGTGCGAAATACATTGTATTTGTCTATGCCGACGACTTGTGGTTGGTGGATAGAGAAGGCGGCGATGCCAAACGATTAACAAGTCACGAAGGCACGGAAAGTTTTCCGCATTTTTCGCCTGACGGAAAGATGGTCGCTTTTTCGGCGCAATACGATGGCAATACCGATGTTTTTGTCGTAAATACTGAGGGGGGTGAACCAAAACGGTTGACCTTTCATCCTGCCGATGATATTGTTCAAGGTTGGACGCCTGACGGCAAACAAGTGCTGTTTCGTTCTGGACGAACAGGCGTTCCAACGATGATCAATCATTTTTACACTATCAGTACTGAGGGGGGCAAAGAAACAGAATTGCCAATTCCTCAAGCCTCTTTTGGCGACCTTTCCGATGATGGCAATTATGTGGCTTACACACCGATAACGCTTTGGGATCCAGAATGGCGCAATTATCGGGGCGGACAAGCGCAACCGATTTGGATTATGAACCTCAAAGATAATTCGTTGATTCAAACGCCACAAGCGACAAATGAAAGACACAGTGACCCAGTTTGGTTTAAAAATGAGGTTTACTTTCTTTCGGAACGCGATTATGCCAACAACGTTTGGCGATTCAATCCTCGGACAAAGGATTTGAAACAAATCACTTTTCATAAGGATTTTGATTGTAAAAGTATAGATGCTTGTGCGGACAGAATCGTGTATGAACAAGCGGGTTTTTTGCACGTGTATGACCCTGCCACAAACAAGGCAAAGCAATTGGTTGTCAATGTTAAAGGTGACTTCAATTGGGCACGCCCACGTTGGAAAGATGTACCTGTTGCAGATTTGGTGAATGCGTCTTTGTCTCCGACGGGACAACGCGCGCTGTTTGAATATCGCGGTGAGATTTTTACAGTACCAAAAGAAAATGGCGATGGTCGGAACATCACAAACACAAGTGGCGTTGCGGATCGTTCACCCGTGTGGTCGCCTGATGGAAAAAAGATTGCTTGGTTTTCTGATGCCAGTGGTGAATATCAATTGATGATTGATGACCAAATGGGCATGGAAAAGCCGCGCGCGATTTCGTTCCAAAAACCCACGTTTTATTACAAACCTGTATGGTCTGCCGATGGCAAATACATTTCCTTTAGTGATACAGATTACACAATTTGGCTTGTTGACGTGGCAGCAGGTACAACTAAAAAGGTGGACACCGACCTGATGGCGCATCCGAATCGCACAATGAATCCGTCGTTTTCGACAGACAGCAAATGGATAGCGTACGTGAAGATATTGGAAAACCAATTCAAAGCTGTGTTTTTATATAATATCGAAACGGGACAAAAGACGCAAATCACAGATGGTTTAGCCGATGCGATTGACCCTGTTTGGTCTGCTGATGGCAAGTATTTATATTTTTTGGCAAGTACAGATTACGGAGTGTCGGCGGGTTGGCTCGATATGAGTACGTTTGATTTGCAAGTGACACGTGGTTTGTATCTTGTTGTTTTGAATAAAAAGGACGTTTCTCCTCTTTTGCCTAAAAGTGATGAAGAAGAAGTGAAATCAGACGATAAAAAGGAGGCAAAAGACAGCACAAAAGCAAAAGTGGATGACAAAAAGGAGACAAAAGACAGTTCTAAAACAATTGTCCTTGATTTGGAGGGCATTCAGCAACGCATTTTAGCAGTAAATATTCCTTTGCGCAATTACACGTCTTTGATAGCAGGACCCAAGGATTATGTTTTCTATACCGAAAATGTGCCCAATCAACAAGGCGTAACCTTGCACCGCTACAATTTTAAGGATAGAAAGTCTGAAGTATTCTTAACGCCAATTATCTCTGCAACAACCTCATTTGATAGAAAACAATTGCTCTATCAAAGTCGAGAAACGTGGGGCATTGTAAAGACAGATGCTATTCCAAAAATAGGTGATGGCAAATTGACTATTGATTTGAAAACAAAAATTGTCCCACAAGAAGAATGGGCGCAAATACTCAAAGAAGGCTGGCGGTATATGCGTGATTATCTGTACGTGGACAATGCACACGGTGCGCCGTGGAAACAAGTGTATGACTGGTACAGTCCATGGGTTAAAGATTGTCGGCATCGGACGGACTTAAATTATATCGTAGATATCCTAAGCGGAGAGATTTCTATTGGACACTCTTATGTCAGTGGTGGAGACTTTCCAGATGTTAAGAAGGTGCCAGTTGGCTTATTGGGTGCAGATATTTCTGTTGAGAATGGTGGTTTTAGAATTCAAAAGATTTACACAGGCGAAAGTTGGAATCCAGAACTGAAAGCGCCTTTAGCTGTTCCGGGCGTTGATGTTAAAGTAGGCGATTACATCGTTGCTTTGAACGGAACACCCCTCAGTATAAGCAATAACTTTTACAGTTATTTTGAAAACAAAGCAGATAAACAAATCAAATTAGCTGTCAATAACACGCCCAATACTGAGGGGTCTCGTTTGGTAACTGTTGTTCCGATAGGCGATGAAGGTGGCTTGCGTTCACGTGATTGGGTAGAAGGCAATCGCCGAAAAGTTGATTCTTTGTCAAAAGGACAATTGGCTTATGTTTATATACCCAATACAGGTCGTCCCGGTTATAACTATTTCAATCGCTACTATTTTTCTCAAATGAATAAAAAAGGAGCGGTAATAGACGAGCGGAACAATGGCGGTGGTTCGGCTGCCGATTATATTGTTGATGTATTGGCGCGTCAGTTACAAGGATATTTCAACAGTCGTGTCGAAGGACATAAGCCTTTTACCGTTCCGAATGATGCAATTTGGGGACCGAAAGTGATGATTATCAATGAGCGTGCGGGTTCAGGTGGTGACTTGATGCCGTTTTTGTTTAGGCAACAAAAAGTCGGTCCTCTCGTCGGTGTTCGAACAAGGGGCGGTTTGTTGGTACATGGGATACTCCCCCTTTTATTGATAAAGGAAGGATGGTTGCACCACGCGGCGGCTTTTATGACATCAATGGCAAATGGTCTGTGGAAGGTGAAGGCATTGCGCCCGACATAGAAGTGAAACAAAACCCTTCGGATGTACTGAAAGGCAAAGATCCACAATTGGAACGCGCTGTTGATGAGGCTTTGAAATTAATGAAAACACAAGGTGTGCAATTGAAACCAGAACCACCCGCACCCGTGAAGTATAAACGTCCGAATTAAAAGAAAAACCTTCCGAAGGTTTGAACCTTCGGAAGGTTATAACATAACTTGACATCAGAATTCAGCCTAAATTTATTTTGATATTAAGAAGCCATGAATTGAGAAAAAGATAATTACATTTACACAATCAATGTTATCGAATTTTTTAATCGAGAAAAAATCAAAGTAAAATGAAAACGCATAAGACAAAAGTGCACATCAAACGAATCCGCTTATCAAACTTGATTCACTTTCCTTCGCCTGCACACAAAGGCGCCTTCACGCGGTTTACAAAAGCATTGGAACTCACAACCATTCAAAATCAAGAATTGGCTGCGCTGTATCAACAAGCCGATCAAAAAGGTTTGAATGAAGAGAAAGCCGTTTCGTTTCTTGCAGAATGGCACGAAAACATAAAGAATGTCACAAAGCATTTACCGCATGTGATCAAAAAAAAAAAAAGTCAAGACTTTGCCTAAAATACAGGCGCATCTATCATTGATTGACCAATTCAAGACAAGTTTGCCCATAATTCCCTATATTTTGATGCAGAATACTGAGGGGGTCGATAAAACGGCTTTTGAAGATATGTGGATGAATCTGCAAGATGGAAATTATTTCAATCGGACTGTATCACGTGGTCTTGGCGACAACAGTTCAGCCAAAAAGTTTAAACGCTCATTTTTGGGCATCTCTATTTTTGAAATCCCTGATGTTGCCATTCAGTTTACCAGTTATGCCGCTATTTGTGTAGATGGTGCGCCCACAGCTTACGGACCCAATGATAGTGGTCAAGATTTTACATCAAGTGCTGGACACAATAAAGGCGATGTCAAAACGTATAAAAAGGATGCAAATGGGAATAAAGTTCCTGATACCTATCATCAAGATACAAACTGGTGGGCAGTTGAAACAGATACAGGAACAAGCAGTGGTACGCCGATATTGACACCTGAGGGATTTTATATTTCGCAGTCTTCTTACAATTACACGGGTTTTCCACAAGGACAAAGAACGCATTTGCGCTATGTCAATGCCGATGCTGTTCCTTATTCCGTGTTGTATGCAGGCTTGATAACAGAATTTGGTTTGAAAAGAGGGGATCTTGTTTATGTCAAAAACAAATACAAAGGAAAAAATATAGGTAAGTGGACAAGCATGTTGGAAACAAGATCAAGTGCAGACCGATTGGGTGAAATTTCGACTTGTGCCGCAGATGCGCTTGGCATACCCAGTAGTCCTCGCCATGGCGGTCAAGATGGTGACGTTGAATATACTTTTTATAAAAATACGTCTCCGAATTATATTTTCAAAAATGATAAAGAAGCCGCTTACTACATCTATTGGAATGGTAAAAGGATAGAAGAAGGGAAGCCCGTGGATAGAAATTTGAGGCTTCCAAGCAAATGATAATATCGTAAATGATGAGACAAAAATTCATTTTTCTCTTGCTTTGTTTAGGCTTTGTGACACAAAGCTGCCGCAATGGTCCAAAAACAGACAACCATGCCATGGGTGAAACGGTGACTGATACAGCTTCTACTCAAAACGTTGACAATGAAGAAGGAAAAAGACCCGATTTGTCTGCAATGTCTTGTAGTTATCTGTTGAAAAGAGACACGACTAAAAACTTTCAAAATATCTACGCCGATACGATGACGGTTTTTAATACACCTCTGTTGTTTGTCACCCGCGACTCTGCTATGTCTGTATATGTGCAAAGCCAAACAGATTGTACATTTTTGTTGAAAATACCAATAGATAGTTGTGATTTATATTCTTATTCCGATGGCAGCCTGCTGGTTTTGAAGGATATGGATGGCGATAAGCAAAAAGAAGTAATGGTAACGGTTTATAGAAATAAAGGTCATTACAGCTTTAGAGTTTATCGTTTGGTTAAAGAAAACGAGCAGATAGTCTTGAAAAAAATGCCCCGTTTTGAAGAACTGATTAATCCAGAATATGATGCACATACGGGAACGGTTCGTACGCATTGGTATGAAAGTGGGGATTATGAATTGGACGAATACTACAAAATCTCAAAAGATCATGCCCTCATTTTTGTAAAAGGTATGGAAAGAAAAGGTAATGCTGTGAAATCCTACACAACTAAAGACAAGTGGTAAATCTTTGCTCAAACCCTTTACCGTCCCAAATTCTGTCGTAAATAAACTTCTGCAATACGTTTTAAAAACTCATTGGTGTTGATGCTGATACCAATTTCAGCATTGGGTGTTTTGGTTTTATCAATTCTTGTAAAGCCTTTGTCATCCACATCAACAAAAACTTTTTCCGTTTTAAATAAATCGGGATACAGCGCCATTCCAATCGCAACGGCATCAAATAAGGTCGGTGTGTTCTCATTTGACCATAAAGTCGTCAAGCCACACAAAGCATTCGTCAAAGGACTTTGGCGGTACAACATTTTATCTCGATTAGCCCTCTCCCATTTTACAAAAGTGGTTATATCTAAACCTGCATAAACAATATTAGCACCTGAATGGACAAACTTTTTAGAGGCTTCTACATCCACCACAACATTCCATTCAGGGTTAATCGTGGGACTGCCATTATAACCAATATAAAAAGAACCGAACATGGCTATTATCTTTTTAGCCAATTTCAAAGCTTGTGGGTCTTTGTCAATAATGTCTTTCATATTCGTCACGGGACCAACGGAAAAAAGGATCACTTCATTCGGATATTTATGCAATTGCTCAATGATAAAGTCCGCAGCTGATTGTTGAATCGGTTTCACTTTATTGAATCCTTTAGACCAATAATATTGGTCGGCGTACCAATTGGCGCGTTCATTTTTATTGGATGTGTTACGTCCCATTGCTACGGGGATGTGCTCTAAACCAGTTTCATACAATAATTTGCACGCCAATTCTGCCCGATCATTGGTACGACCATAGCAAGTTGTTATGCCCAATATCTCAAACTTATCAGTATTCGACAGCATCAACGCCACAGCATAAGCATCATCAATGTCATCGCCTAAATCGCAATCGAGAATAACCTTTTGCTTTTGCGCTTGAAGCGCACATATGAGGATAAAAGTGAAAAGAATAGTTAGTTGTTTTTTCATCGCATTTCGTGGTTGTTATTGTTTAGTGACTGTTCTCTATATTTAAGATTGTAATGAAGCGGTGACCTGAAATCACCGCTTCATTTACTATAAAGTTACCCCCCCTCAGTATTATTTAATAAAATCCGCTTGCACTTTCTCAAAAGCAGGCAACTGATTGATGTGCCATTTATGTACAATCACGCCATTCTTTAAGAGATAAATACCCGGATTGGAACGAATCATGGTTTTTATAACCAAATCATCGGCGGTGTAAAACGGATAAGCAGCTTGTACATCGTGGCGGAAATCCTGTATCTTTTTCGGTTCACTAAACGGCACAAGACCGGCAATTTTGTAACCTGCTTTTTCTGCTTTTTCTAAGAAAGGATTAACCTTAGACGTAAACAGATAGCGATATTCAGGGTCAAAACTGAAAGACTTGAACACTTCTTCGCGCATCTGAACACGATCAAAAGTTCGAACACCCGTCAAAGTATCCACTTTGAAAATCGAATCGGGAACAGCAATCGTTTTTGACGTTTGCGTACTTTTCATTTTCCAACTCACGACGAGGAACAAATAATTGGGTTCACGCAACAACGAATCTTGAATTTCTGAACCATCTTTGTCATTGATCATAAAGTCGCTGATTTTTGAGTGCGGCACAGTCGGTTCGCTCTTAATTTGTTCGACCACAGACCAACCATTTTCTTTATTATAAGTGGAGGTATAGTTTTTCATATACACATCATCTGCTAATTCTAAGGTTTCACCAGTCTTGTCATTTTTGATTTTCCAAGACAAAATTTTCACTTTGCCTGCGGCTTCCTCTTCCGCTTCTTTTTGCGTGCGAATATTGACACCATTTCTAAAGGGACGAAAATCAACCACCGGCTCATCATAAAAAGTATTGCGCAAGCAAAAAATTGTTGAAAAGAGTACTGTTCCCCAAATCAATATCTTCCGCCATAAATCAGTTAAAAGCGGCACAAAATGCTTGTGTTTAAAAACAAAAAAGATGGTAATAGGCATCAAAATGACCAAATCTTTATAAAAAG
>JANMJN010000357.1:0-2773 GCA_031371355.1 Saprospiraceae bacterium | reverse complement strand
GCACTATGAAATATATTGGTGAATTATACACCGTCAATTACCCATTGCCCGCGCCTTTATTTGACAAAACATCTCGTACTTTTCCGACGTACAATATGGCGATACCCGACCAATTTAGGGCAGACCTTTTTATGCAAGAGTTTAAAAAACGATGGAGTGTTAACAATTTGCCGTCGTTAATAACATTGATGTTGCCCAATGATCATGGTTCTAAAGAACGTCCAAAAGCAGGTTTTCCGTTTCAAGCCAGTTATATGGCAGACAATGATTTAGCGGTCGGGCGAACGATTGAGTTTCTGTCCAGAACGCCTTATTGGAAAAATATGCTCATTGTCATTACCGAAGACGACGCGCAGGGTGGGGTAGATCATGTGGATGCACATAGAAGCCTTTTACAAGTCATTTCGCCTTATGCCAAACGCAACTATATTGGGCATGTACATTATAGTTTTGGCAGTATTTTTAAAACTTTTGAGAATATTTTAAAAATTCCTTACCTCAACCAATATGATGCAGGTGCATCGGATTTGTCCGATTTATTGACCAATACACCTGATTTTACGCCTTACAATGCCTTGCCCGCCGATGCTCGAATATTTGACCCCGCCAAAGCTTTAACGCCTTTTGATGAAAAATTTGATTGGAAAGCGTTTTCTGAATCCGAAGAACTCGACCGCACAGAAACCATGCAGAAACGTCGAGCAGAGGATGATAAGGAGAATAAAATCAAGAAAAAGGTGGCAAAAAAGAAGAAGAACAAGCCTAAGGAAAAATAAAGTTTATAGATTCGTCTTTCAATTTCAGAAAAATATCCGCCAATGACAACTAAAGAAATATTGGATTACGTCAAACATTATCCCACTAAAAAAGTAAAAATAGCTATCACCGATATAGATGGTATACTGAGGGGTAAGTATATGTCAGCTGAAAAATTCCTTTCAATCGTTGAAAGCACATTTGGCTTTTGCGACGTGGTTTTTGGTTGGGATATGGCGGACGTTTCCTACACAAACGGCACTTATACGGGTTGGCATACGGGTTATCCAGATGCAAAAGCGCACATAGATTTAAGTACATTTCGCAAAATACCGTGGGAAAAGGACATCCCTTTTTTCTTAGCTGAATTTGTAACGGATGACAATCAGCCGCTATATACTTGTCCGCGTCAATTATTGAAAAAAGTAGAAGCAGATGCTCAAAAAGCAGGTTTCACGCCTTATGTATCGCAGGAATTTGAATGGTTTAATTTTGCTGAAACACCACAATCGGCAGCAAATAAAGGCTATTTGAACTTGTCACCGCTCACGCCCGGTATGTTTGGCTATTCTATTTTGAGGAGCAGTTTGAACAATGCTTTTTTCAGTAGCTTATTCGACGATTTGACAAAATTCGATATTCCTATTGAAGGACTGCATACCGAAACAGGTCCCGGCACGTATGAAGCTGCTATTCAATATGGCAGAACCATCGAGTCCGCCGATAGAGCCGTTTTGTTCAAGACATCCGTTAAAGAAATAGCCTATAAACAGGGCATTATGGCAACTTTTATGGCTAAAATCTCTGAACATTTGCCAGGTTGTGGTGGTCATGTGCATCAAAGTTTGTGGGACAGTGAATCTAAGAAAAACCTGTTTTTTGATGAAAAAGACCCGCATAATATAAGTGATTTGATGAGGAGTTACATCGCAGGTCAATTGTTGTGTTTGCCTGAAATATTGCCGATGATAGCGCCCAATGTCAATTCTTATAAACGTTTGGTAGAAGGGGCTTGGGCACCGACTACCTTAACTTGGGGTATAGACAATCGAACAGTCGCCTTGCGCGCCTTGCCAGTCAGTAGTAAGTCATGTCGCTTAGAAACGCGCATCATTGGGGCGGATACCAATCCTTATTTGGCGATTGCAGCGAGCATAGCGGCGGGTTTGTATGGCATAAAAAACAATTTAGAACTCAAACAACCACGAACCATTGGCAATGGCTACGTTGATGAAAGCAATGGACGTTTGCCTAAAAACCTCATAGATGCGACGGTGAAAATGCGGGATTCTGCGATAGCGAATGAATTATTAGGTGAAAATTTTGTTCAGCATTTCTCCCAAACCCGTGAATGGGAATGGCAGCAATTTGCAAAAGTCGTGACCAATTGGGAGATGAAGCGGTATTTTGAAATCGTTTAATTTTAAATTTAACACATAGCCAGATAGAGAACATAGCTTATTGATTTTCAATTTATTATAAAAAGCTATATTCTCTATGTGACTATGCGTTAAAATTCAACAATTAATCAGGTAGCTCTTTATATAGTTCATTGACAAAAGTTTTTTGACCTTTATAGAAAATATTAGTACACGTAAAGTTAATAAGGATTGATTTGGGTACGCCTAATAATTTTGCATACGACATAGATTGGGCTTCAAAAATGGGTATCATGTCCTTGACCGCTTTCAGTTCAACAACAATGCAGTCCTCGACAAGCAAGTCGTAGCGAAGGTCGGCATCGAGATAGACACCTTTGTAGCAAATAGGTACTTTTTCTTGTATTTTTACTTTAATATTTCGCAAGCCTAATTCGTGTACCATGCAAGCCTCATAGATTTTTTCTAAAAGACCTGGACCCATTTCTTTGTGGACTTCAATGGCTGCACCGATAATTTCATGAGTTAGTCGTGTCAAATAACTTTTAGTAAGATTCTCCATAATGTGTCGTTTTATTAAATGAAATAATAGGCGAATTTATAAATAAAACACAACGCTTACACTGCTTTATAAAAAC
>JANMJN010000577.1:0-4209 GCA_031371355.1 Saprospiraceae bacterium | reverse complement strand
GGTCACTTTCGAGAGATAATTTGAGCAACACCGTAGGGAGTGCAAATTCGGCGGGTTTGTCTTTTAAGTCTGCTTCCGTTACGCCTCTTGCTTTGCTTGAATTGCCCGACAAATAAAAACGACCTTTATTTTTGACAATGGCATCAAAATGGTCGCGGAGTTTTCCAGTGCCTAAACCTGTCAAGGTATTTAAAACAGAATCTTGTAACAACTTCACGGCATCACCCGCTAAAAAAAGAGACACCGTATGCCCTTCTTCAAGTGCTGTTTTGGCAACCAAAAAACCGAGTGCTGCACGAGTCGGATTTTCAGGTCCTTGTGTGATGTGGATAAGAATTTTGCTTTTTGTTCCGCTTGATACTGAGGGGGTCTGTGCCAACGCCTGAGTTGTTACCAAAGATAAAAAAGCTAAAACAAGAGTGTTTTTCATAATGATTTGCTTTAATGGTGAATAAATTAAAAAAGAAATTTGGCTTTGTGCAACGAAACAAATGTCTTTAAGAATATCCTATTTCTTAATGCTCAATTCAAAACTATTAAGCATTTCAATTGCTTGATTTCTATGACGGTCTAAATGAAATCGTATAAATTCAAAGCGCTGTTGGAAATCCATTGCCCCCGAAATTGGGTGTGGTTGAGCTTGAATCCGTAGTTCATTTTCTGTCAAATTTTGAGCAAAAGAATTAAGGACATTCTGTAAATTTTGTAGAGAGCTTATCCAAAAAGTAAGCGACCCACCCATTCGTGGGGCAGCAATAGATGGTACTTGTTCCTTAGATGCCCATGTTTTGCCAATTAACTCTTCAATTGTCATGTTTTGATGAATTGATTCCGTTGTTCTCGGTATTTTGTTTTCATGTATGGCATGAATTGTTTTCCACATACCCCAAATACCACCATGTTCAGCCCAGTATAAATGCTCGGTTATCTCAACAATATTCCAACACTCACTTGAAGGCTTCCATTCAGCTTGTTCCGTAGTACAAGCTCCAATTATTTCGATATATTTATTTCGAGCGATTGAAACTTCTTTTAAAAGTTTTTCAATTGTATTCATAGTGATTTTTTTTTTTTAGACCCCTCAGTATTTGAGTGGTTGAAATCTTTGAAGAATTTATAAATACGAGCACTTTATGTATCAAAAATGCTATGAAAACGTGGTGACTTGCGTAAATATGAGTTACATGCACAAAATTACCTTCAATCTGCTTTGCCTTTTAGTCAAATCTTTCTTTTAATTGGAACATTTGTGTTTTTTGGGATAAATAGGAGAATCGAATCGTCAAATTTTAATGGAACGACGCATTTCAGTTGGTTTTTTACCAAACACCTTGAAAAAGGTTTTGCTAAAATGGGTAAAATCTTCGAAGCCTACTTGTGCCGCAATATCGCCAACTGACAAATCAGAAGTTTCTAATAACACCTTAGCTTTATTCAGTCGAATGGTTCGGATATAGTCTGCCGTAGATTGCCCTGTCATTATTTTAATCTTGTTGTGGAGTTTAGAACGGCTTGTACCCAAGGCTTTGCAAAGCGCATCGGTATCAAAATCTTCACAATTGAGCCGCGTATTGATTGTTTCTTGAAGGATTAAAAGAAATTGCATATCTTTTTCAGCACTATTTTCCATTTTAGAGGTAGATACGACAGAACAAGCCAACAATACGGCTTGGTCAAGAATCATCTCCAGCCCTTCTTTACAAGCCATTTTATAATCAATCGGAGACAGATTGCTTTGAAACTGATCTTGTAATGTGTCAATGCCTTTTCTTTCAAAGATGGACAAAGGCATTTGCAATTCCCTTCTAAAACGTTTACAAAAGATCAGCAACTTCATTGCCAAAGCCGTGTGTTTTTCATAAAAAGCAAACTTTGCCAATCCTTCTATGTTTTGAACCAAATAAAAATGCTCTCCTTTTTTATGGTTGTGTTGGACGGCTTTTTTAAACCATTTGGCAGCATCTAAATAATTGTGTTTTTCGCATTCCAAATAACCTAATGCACTGTAAGATTCCGAGATGCGATTGATATTTTCACCTTTCATCTCAAATATATTAGCTGCCAGAACTAACAGATTTTCGGCTTCTTCCAAGCGATTTATAGCGACACAGACTTGACTTTTGCTACAATAAGTGAGCGCAATAAAAACCGCATCTCGGGTATTTTTAAAGAATTTTTCAGCTGTTTCAAAACTTTCGTAAGCCGCTTCAAATTGACCTTGTGCAAAATAGAGCTTGCCTAAAACGTGTTTCCCAAAAGCGATTAATTGACCGTCTTTTAAAGGTTCTAAATTATCTATTGCTTTAGAAAGGGTGTCAAAAGCCGTTTCATAAGCACCCATTAAGACAAGTACCCACCCCTCACGAATGAGCGCATAAGAATAGTTCCTCAAATCACCACTTTCAAAATGTAAGGGTTTCTCTTTTTTGATAAAATCAAGTGTTTCCTTAAAGTTGCCGTTCAGAAATGCGACCCAACCCAAATTGCAATAAGACAATGCCATACCGCGCTGATTGCCTTCTTGAAAATGGATGTTGTAGGCATCTAAGGCATATTTTCGAGATTCTTCATAATCAGAAAACCGAAAGGACAACCAACTAATATGGTTCATCAGGCTGGCAGACATCACGGGTTTATCTAAATCTAACCATATTTCAAGGCTCTTTTTTAAATAATCAAGCCCTTCTTTCGGCGAAACCAATTGCGCCTGCAACAAACCAATACCTTCTAAAGCATTGGCAAAAGTGGCATTTCTGGGTAATGTCGTAGCAAGTTGCATCACTTGATTGAACCATACTAAGCCTTCTTCGCGCATAGAACGGATAAACCAAAACCGCCAAAGTGCCGCACCCAATCGCAATCCTAATTGGGCTTCTTTGTTTTTCAAAATCCAACGCATAGCCGCACGAAAATTAGGCACTTCTGCTTGCAGTCTTTCAAGCCAAATAAATTGAGAGCCGCCTTTTAATTCTGGGGCGACTTGTTCAGACCATTCCACAAAAAATTGAGCATGAAGTTTTTCTAAATCGGAATAGTACGGTTGGGTTTTTAACAGTTCAAAAGCGTAAGTATGAATCGTTTCTAAAAAATAAAAACGTTTATCCCCCTCTTCAGTATTTACTTTTTGGTTTAAGAGACTTTTGTTGGTCAAAGAACTTAAACCAAGTATAGGATTCAGACCCAAATCATGTTGTTTGGTGTAAATAAATTCTATCGCTTCCAATGAAAATCCGTTTTTAAAAATCGCCAGCAATTGAAAAAACGATTGTTCCGATGGGGTTAATAGGCGATAACTCCAATCTATAGTTTCTCTAAGACTTCTGTGTGAGGGTTGTCGAGTAACCGAACCTTGAATGGGTAGGTCAAGAACCACATCCATACGTTGCAATAACTGATTGGGTGACAATACTTTAAGATGAGCCGCGACTAATTCCAACGACAAAGGAATACCGCCAAGATAAGGGAAAATTTTTGCAATGACTGCTTGATTGTCGTCATGGATTTGGAAGGCATGGTCTCTGTTTTTCACACGGTCATAAAAAAGCAAGGCTGATTCATTGTCGAAGTTATTGTCTTGATTTTCAAACGATAGTGGTGGTAACGAAAAAACTTGCTCTCCTTCAATATTTAGAACGACCCTACTGGTAATCAATAGTTTTACATGCGGGCAAGATTCTAAAAGTGTTACCAAAAAAGCAGTTGCAGAAGTCAATTGCTCATAATTATCAAAAATGAGTAAACATTTCTTATTGTCTAAAAAACGTGCAATGTCTTTGATGTCATAACCCTCAATTTCTAAAGATTGAGCAATGGCACTGGGGATATGTGTTTCCTCAAAAACTGCTGAAAGGTCAATGAAATAAATACCATCGGGGAAAATATGGCGCACTTGCTTCAAAATTTCAATGGCAATTCTGGTTTTTCCGATGCCGCCTGTTCCTGTTATGGTAATCAATCGGTTGGTTTTTACCCAAGCTACCAATTCATTGACTTGTTGACTTCTGCCAATGAAATTTGATAAATAATAGGGTGTAGTCAATAATCTCATTGTGTAACCGATGTTTTAGTTAACTCTTAGTGTGGTAAGAGACTTCAAAGGTAACACAAAATTCAATTCGTTGATTTGATTCCACACTCAACTACCGTTGAAAACCTGCTTAATCTCATTTGATTTCATTTTTTTGTTTGATTCAATATGTGCATCTGCCC
>JANMJN010000355.1:0-2759 GCA_031371355.1 Saprospiraceae bacterium | reverse complement strand
ACTTTGCCGCCTTGTCGCCAATCTAAAAGAAATGAAAAATTGAAGTTTTTATAGGTAAAAGCATTATTCAAACCGACTGAAAAATCGGGATTGTAATTGCCCAATTTTATCAAATTATTGTTCACGATATAACGTCCATCTTTACCGATGACAAAATCACCATTTTCGTTTTTCTGATAACCCGTTCCCCACATATCGCCTAAGCGTCCGCCGACTTGGGCTTGATACCAAACGGTTTGATTGATATTGTCATAAATACTGTTGTAAGCGAGCGTAATTGTGTTTGCAGACTGCGGCAATGACTCGACAATATTGGTATAAGTTGAGAAATTAGCGGTTGCCCGCCATATAAAATCCTTTGTTTTTATCGGAATATACTCCGCAATTGCTTCCCAACCTTTGCTACGAACAGCACCGCCGTTGATGCTTTGCTGACCATATCCTGAAGTCGTAGAAATGGGCAAAGAGATGATTTGGTTTTCATTCAAGGAATTAAAATACGTCACGTCAAACTTCAAACGGTCGTCAAAAAAGCGAATATCAGTGCCAAATTCTGCCGTTGTGATGCTTTCAGGCTTCAAATTAGCATTTGGAATTAGGTTTTGCTCGCTGAAACTTGGCAAGCCATTGACGGCAGTACGGGCGACAAAAGCCCCATTGGTTTGGAACGGTTTTGTATCGTTACCGACCTTTGAAAAACTACCCCGCAACTTGAAAAAGGATATGTTTGAAGGCAATTTCAAGACATTTGACACAACAAAACCCGCCGACACTGAGGGGTAGAAAAACGACGTGTTCGCCGAAGATGTCGCCGTTGCCAAAGCACTTGACCAGTCGTTTCTGCCTGTTATATCCACATAAAGGAAGTCCTTGTAACCCAATTTGGCGATGCCATACACACTGTTGATGCGTTTGTTGCCCACATTTTGAAAGTATTCCAAAGGCGAAGCGGCGTTTGTCAAAGTATAAACGCCAGGTTGTGCCAATGTCGAGGCTTGGATTTGCTCAAACGCTGCTTTTTGATCCATTCTGTTACCGCCTGCTGAAATATCAAGGCTGAAATCACTGATTTTTTTAGTATAATTCAATAAAAAATCAGAGTTGACTTCACGATAAAAGACATTTTGCTCGGCATAAGCACCCGTTTTGAAACGGTTTGTACTGAATGCACGGCGGAAAGTGCGGTCTTCATTCGAGTAATCCATGCCACTTCTGACAGCCAATGACAACTCAGGCGTAAACTCATAACGTGCCGAAATATTACCAAAAACCCTATCCCGACCAAAGCCATTTCGGTTTTCGTAGAGGGTAAAATAAGGATTATCGAAGAAAGTATAGTTGTACGAATACTGCTGCACATTTTCCAAACCTGGCTGCCAATATTTTTTTAAAGGCTCAATATTGTTTGAACGACCAAACCACGCCACCAGAGCGTAATTGATGTTTTCAGAACCGTACTTGGTGCCAGGACGATTTTTACTTGCCGAATTGATATAATTGATATTCGACGTGATTTTTAATTGAGATGTTGGATTGAAATTAAATGCCGTTGAAATGGTTTTACGTTTCAAATCAACCCCTGGAATATAGGATTTACTATCTAAATTGGTCAATGACAAACGAGCATTGTACTTGTCATTTCCTGCCGTAAATGCCAAATTATTGATTAAAGTCGTGCCTGTACCGTAAAAATCACTCAAATTATTGGGATAAGCGACAAAAGGTGTCGGTGTAATAGCTTGACCGCTGTATAAGGCATTATCAGCAGCTCGGACGTCTTGACCGCTTGGCAACGTCACAGGACTATCATATTGTGCAATATTCAAACCTGCATCTAATCGAGGTCCATAACTATACGTGATATTGTCGTTGATACCTGCGCCCAAACCATCTTTGTACGCATATTTGCCGCTATTGCCTAAGCCATAAGTATTTTGAAATTGTGGCAATTGGAAAGGCGTTTCTGCAAAACTTGTTGAGTTGAACGACACGCCGATGCCTTTACTCTTCGCACCGTTCTTCGTTTTGATGATAATAGCACCGTTTGACGCTCTTGCGCCGTACAAAGCGGCAGCGGTACCGCCTTTCAAGACGGTTACGGATTCAATATCGTCTTGATTGACTTCCATCGCACCGTTGCCAAAATCCACTTCCATGAATCCGTTGGCATCGTCATTGGTTGTATTAACAACCGTATTGTTGTTGATTGGAATGCCGTCAACAACAAAAAGCGGGTTCGTATTCGTGAAAGAAGACTCGCCTCTGATATTTATTTTTGAAGAAGAACCGACACCCGTAGAACCCGCAATAACGGTCACGCCCGCTACTTTTCCCGCTAAATTATCCAAAAAATTAGCAGATTTGACTTTATTCAACTCCGCACCATCAATTTGCTGAACAGCATAACCGAGGCTTTTTGATTGCCGTTCCAAACCCAAAGCGGTGACGACGACTTCTGATAAATCCAAACCCGATTCTAAATAAATAGTCAAATTAGAAAGACCATTGAGTACCATATCTTGGGTTTGATAACCCACTGAAGAAATGGTTATTTTAGAAATCTTTTCACCAATTTGTAATGAAAATGCTCCTTTTTCATCTGAAACAACGCCTAAAATTTTACCATCTACGCGAGCGGTGATGGATGCACCAACAATGCCTTGTTTTGTTTTAGCATCATAAACAGAGCCTGTAATTGTTTTGGTTTGCTGTGCCAAAAGTGTTGTAAAAGGCAGCAAAAAAAACAAGCAGAATAAGCC
>JANMJN010000541.1:0-2573 GCA_031371355.1 Saprospiraceae bacterium | reverse complement strand
ACCAATAATTGTTGCCCATCCATTGGTCAACCACTTGCTGACTGCCCGGACCTGAATATTGGGTCATAAAAACAGGATAATGTTTTGTCGAATCAAAGCCTTGTGGACGCATCATCCAGCCGTTCAATTCGACCCCCTCAGTCGTTTTGAAGGTAAAGAACTCGGTACTACCCACTTCATATTCAAATTGTTGACGACGTATAACGGCATTTTCCTCAATCATTCTGACCACTTTTCCAGTACCGTTTTCAATAACAGCATAAGATGGCGGCTCATTCACTTTGGAATTTGTCAACACATAATAATCGTAGGTGCTGCTCCATTCTGCATCGTTTACACCACGCCCACCTGATAGAAAACGGTCGCCTGAACCATCTATTTTGACGGCATAAATGCCTTTGCGCATAGGCGATTCTTTCGATGCTTGATACAGAACTTCGCCGCGCATTTCGTCAACACCATAAATTTTGCGAACATCATAATTGCCTTTGGTCAATTGTTTGACTATTTTTCCATCCTTACTGTAATGATAAATTTGATTCCAACCGTCTTGTTCGCTCGATTTGATGAATGACCCATCTTTTAAAAAAGTCATATCATCGTTCAATTCCACATCCACGAATGTTGGGCGAGTTTCCTTCATCAACAGGCTCGTTTTGCCTGTTTTGGCATCAGCTAAAAGGAAGTCAAGCTCATTTTGTAGGCGATTGAGCTTAAAGACGACGAGTTGATTGTCAGGAGTCCATTTCAAACGTGGAAAATATTCACCCGCACCTGTTTGCACTTGACGGGTTCTGCCTCTTTTAACATCATAAATCCAAACCGTTACGACGGAGTTTTTCTCTCCAACTTTTGGATATTTGAATTTATAAGGCTCTGGATACACTTCATCTTTGAAGAATTCTAAGGTGTATTCTGGAACAGCCGTTTCATCAAAGCGCAAAAAAGCAATTTTAGACCCATCAGGCGACCACTCGAAAGCTCGCGTGAATGAAAATTCTTCCTCATAAACCCAATCGCAAAAACCATTGATGATGCGGTTTTTTGCGCCATCTTTTGTTATTTGCGTTATTTTATTTTTACCTAAGTCCTTGACATACAAGTTGTTATCCGAAGAGTAGGCAACATGAGATGCTTGCGGATTGAAAGTAGGGTTGCTTTGTTTGGCAGTAAGAGTGAGCGGTTGCGCCATTTTTCCGTCCCAGACATTATAATACCCTTTCGATGAGCGACGATAAATTTGCTCCGATTCGGCGGCAAAAAGAATTTTACTTTCGTCGGCACTGAATGCATAATCGTCAAAAGGCGTTTTAGATTCGAAAATAGTGCTGACCTGTTTTCCTGTCGTTAAGTCAAATTTGGCAATGGCATTGCCCATATTTGCTGAATAATGTTTACCATCTTTCAAAAAATTAAATCCAGGAACACCTTTAACGCGAAAAGTACCTGTTCGCCAAATATCTTCAACGGTAATTTTCTTTTGAGCGAAAACAGCTGTGAAACAAGCCGTAAGTAAAATAATGAAAAGGATGTTTTTCTTCATGTTTGGAAAAATTTGGTTGTTAGTTCTAAATTTTAAGACGTAAAAATAGACAAATCCATAAGATTTTGGCTTTTTGATTCCCTCTTTCGTGCCTTGCGGAAATATAAATGGTTTATTAGACGGAAAAATACTGAGGGGGGTACTTTTCAAAAATATTTGTCGAAATTTGCCCATTCAATTTTAAAAATATGCCACCCTCAAAACTTCAATTCACATTTCTCGGCACAGGTACATCACAAGGCGTTCCCGTTATCGGTTGCCATTGTCCTGTTTGTACATCTGCCGACCCTCATGACAACCGCTTGCGCACATCGGGCATGGTTACATTTCAAGGGAAAAATATTGTTATTGATACGGGTCCCGATTTTCGGCAACAGATGCTTCGTGCAAGCGTAGATGATGTTGCTGCTGTCCTGTTTACGCACGACCACAACGATCATACGGTTGGACTTGATGATGTTAGACCTCTGAATTTTAAGCATAAAAAGCACATGCCGCTTTATGCGACCCCCTCAGTACAACGGTCATTGACGACACGTTTTGGCTATGCTTTTGGCGACAATCCCTATCCTGGTGCACCCCGGTTGGTGTTTAAGACGATTTCAAAAGATAAGAATTTTATAGTTGAGGGCTTGAATATTCAGCCAATTGAGGTTTGGCATGGCGATATTTTGCCCATTTTAGGTTTTCGTTTTGATGATATAACCTATATAACTGATTGTAAATCAATTGAATCAGCAGAGTTAGAGAAAATAAAAGGAACTAAATACCTCATACTCAATGCTCTGCACCACAACGAACATCATTCGCACCTTAACCTCAGGGAAGCTTTGGCGATGATTGAACGGATACAACCACACCAAACTTTTTTAACACATATTAGTCACTCGATGGGTAAATATGAAGACGTGCAGAAGACTCTCCCTAAAAATGTCGCCTTAGCCTATGATGGGTTGGTTATTGATTCGGTACTCGGTACTCATGATTCGGATACTCGGTACTCGTGATTCGGATATTCGTGATTCGGATA
>JANMJN010000517.1:0-3620 GCA_031371355.1 Saprospiraceae bacterium | reverse complement strand
CAAAATTTTTCAAAGCTAAGGTGAAAATACCATCTCCAGAAGGGTTCGGAAAGGCTGTGAGCATCGGAATACTGAGGGGGGTATTCTCTATGGCTGTCGCAATACCGTTCTCAATATTGATGTTGTCAATGTATAAACGATTGTCGTTTTCAGGAAAAAAGACCAAGCCCAACATGACAACGCTGTCTTTGTAAGCAGCTAAACTGATCGTGTCGCGCCGCCAATGACTTGTCCGAGTCGGTTGCCATAACTGACCTGTGACGGTGCTGTTGGCAAGTTCAAAACGGACTTTTAAGTAAGTTGTAGGATTGAAAGTACGCCCACAATCTGTTGACACAACGACCGCTAAACTCGGAGCACGGAAAACAGAAAGTAGCTGAAACGAAACATCAAAACTCAACTGCGGACTGCGGACACCCGACAAATCGCACAACCACGTCAATAATGTGTCTCTTACGCCACGAGTCGGGTACAACTGCCCGTCAAAAATCGCAGTCGTCGTTAGTAATCCATCACTGCCTAAGATATTGGTTGCTTTAGCCCATGTGGTTGGACCAAAAGATGAAGCGACTTGTAAGCCATCGGGTGGGAAAGGTTTGTTGTCAAAGGTCTCCATAAGTGGCGCATGTAAACGGTCGCGTACAAAAACATCGCTGCTTAATGTGTCATTCATAGCATTTGTATCACCATCTAATTTTGTCCAAACTTTAAATTTGAAAGCGCCAACCGACGGAAAAGTCACTTTTTGCGGCAGTACATATAATAAGGAGTCATTCGTTTTTATTTTTAGTCGAACAACAGATTGAACAGCCGTATTTGTACCTACTTGATAACCCAATCGAAAGGAATCAATGTCCGAAACGCTGAAATTTTTAATCCAAATACTGAGGGGTCTGTCAAGCCCATCGCGGCAAGCATATATCGTCCCACTGATACTTTGTCCCATCCGTAAAGCTTGTAAATCTTTAATGCCTGGGCAAGCCGTCAAATACCGTGGCTTTGGAATCGCGTTCACACGCCGACCTAAGCCGCCATCTGGCAATACAGGACGGACGCTGAACCAAGCAGAATCGTTCCAATTGATAGGCACAGCCACAAAATTGAGGCTCGTTGTCATAATGGAATCCATGTATTTTGCCCCTAAACGGCAGATTTGATAGGCTTTTGCGCCCGGAACCGTATCAAATCCCAAGTAAGTGGAATCGTTACATATATACTTCACAGTCAATTTAGTAGTTAATTTGGACACTGTAAATACGTCATCGCTGAGGTCGCTGATGATGGTATTATCCAAAATTTGACGCACCCGCACACACGCCTTACCCGTTGCTTCGTCTGGTACAGACCAACGCAATGCACGTAGGTCGCCAGGTACAGTCGCTGCAATAGGTCGCCAATTTACGCCGCCATCATTTGAAAAATCAACCGCGAAGTACCCCTCAGTACCGCCATAGGCTTCCCAACGGATATTTTCCGTCGTATTGGCTGCAATTGACTCGCCGCCATTCGGGTACGTTATGGTCACATCTTGTTTGTTAAACTCATAAACCAAGTAAAAAGACTGACTATCACTGGGCATACTGAATGCTTTGACGGTTAATTCAAGCGTTGTCGTACCCAATGCAGGTAATGTAGTTGCGTCTATTATAACTTGCTCCACATTGTTCACACGGTCGTTACCACGTGTTGCGGGCTTACTCATACTGTCAGGGTTGAGTGTCGTATTGAGTACCCAAGGCAGTAGCACTTGCCCCGTTTCAGTATTTTTAACCGTCAAATCCAAGTCATTTACTAAGGCTTTTGACGCATTAGGCGCACCTGCTGGGTCAGACCAATACAGCATGACTTTTACTTGCTTGACCCCTGCTGGAATACTGAGGGGTATGGTTTTGACGGAATCTGTCCTTGACACACTGCCTTTTATGTATTTTTTATTTTTCAAAGTCAAATAAGCCCGCCATGCATTGAGCCGCCCCCAACCATAATAAAAATCAGGACCGATATTGCCCAAGTCGTCGGCTGTATTCATCATCGCTGCTTTTATCAAAGCGGCATCTGGAATTTGACCACCATTCAAGTCACTAAACGCATGATACAACTGCGTGGCAACTGCTGCTGTTGCAGGGCAGGAAAAACTCGTCCCATCAATCAATGTTGTTTTATTGTTGGGTAGCGTTGTGTAAACATTTGTCCCGACAGCGCAAACATCAGGTCTGATGCGCCCGTCCACACTCGGACCACGGCTGCTCGAACTGGCAAGGCGGTCGTTTACGTCCAAATTGCCGACTGTTACAAGGTTTTTACCTAATTTAAAACCACCTGTGATGCTGCCATAGTTTGACACACCGATGCAAGTGCTACCACCACTGTTACCTGCCGAAAACACATGAAACAGTTTCGGATTTGCAAAAGCCTGAGCATCAATTTGATTCGCATACGAATTATAGACATTGCAACCCGACTGCCCAGGCGTTCCTTGACCATAACTTGTTGAAGTCACATAGGCTTTGTACGTCGTCTGATTCGCTACGGCGTTCTGAATTTGCGGATATGTATCAATGATTTGAGAAATAACCGTCACACCTGATGCGGCACTTTTCAACGAAGGGTCGAGGTTACCTGCGGCGGCACCTGAGCCTGCTGTCGCATCGGCGTGGTCAATATCACCACCTGCGCTACTAAAGTTCTGAACTTGAATCAAACGTCCCTGAAAATCAATGTGCGGTCCAACAGGTCCATCATCGGCATAGGAAAGACCGAAGCCCGTACCGTCGTATTTTAGTCCTGTTTTGCCATCTGTATTGAGGGTATTGCTGCGGTGTAATTGATTGCTTTTTTCGTCTTCTCGTTGTGGTTCGCCGTCTATGAAGTCAATGAATCGGACGTAAGGCAGTGAAGCAATGCGCCCTATATCTGCTTTTTTAACCCTTAAGGTAATGGTTTGAAAAAAATCATTGGGTAAACCGATGGTCTCAAAACCCCGTTTTTGAAGGTCAATGGCGGCTTGTTCAAGAGAGACATTGGTGTATGGTTGAACAATAAGGTCGTATTTTCCAAGCGTTTTTTGTGCAAAATCGGGAAAATGCCCTTCACGCAAGCCTTCACTCATTTTGTCTGCCCCCCTCAGTATCACGACCGTTTTGACATTGAATTTTGATAAAAAAGCAAAATCAAATCCTTTTGGAAATGATACAACAAAAGCATTGCTCGGGATATAATCCATAAACCCCATGCCTTTTTGCTTCATTTCTGCCTTGTCATCGGGCATCGGTAGCGTCTTAAACTGAACGAGGCGATAAAAGCGGTTGTTAAAAACCTCGGCATCGGTTGGCGATGCTGTTTTTTGAGCGTAAAAATCGGCTGTTGTTTGAATCGTTCTGGCGTTCAGATAAATCGTATTTTGAGCTTGTATGGGCATGACTAATACACATAAAAAAGCTGTTGCTACAATAGAATAAAAGTATTTCATGAAGACGGTTTAATTGTTACGTAATGAATTCAACGACTGTCGTTGATAAGGTAAAATTAGAATAATTTAACATTATTTATTTGACATGTTTAACCTTTAAGACTACATTTGTGCCAATTACATTTTTAGAACTCAAAACAGCTTTTATTCT
>JANMJN010000347.1:0-1606 GCA_031371355.1 Saprospiraceae bacterium | reverse complement strand
ATGGAGATGGATTTGAACTTTTCGAAATACCATGATTCGCTTTACAAGCAATATATTTACGGTTCTGCAGAGGTCGTTGGTCTGATGTGTTTGAGGGTTTTTACTGAGGGGGATAATGTTGATTATCAACGACTTAGACATGGCGCATGTGCTTTAGGTTCCGCTTTCCAAAAGATAAATTTCCTGCGCGACATGAAAAGTGATTTTGATGAACGAGGGCGTGTTTATTTTCCAGGAGTTGATTTCCAAAATTTTGACAATGAGCAAAAACGCTTGATAGAAGCGGATATAAAAGCCGATTTTGATGCGGGTTATGCAGGGATTTTGCAGTTGCCAAAGTCTGCTCGTTTTGGTGTTTATTTGGCTTATATTTATTATTTCAATCTTTTTGAAAAAATAAAAAAAGCACATGCCCAACGTGTACAACAAGAGCGTATCCGTGTAAGTGACCGACGAAAAGTGTATTTGCTGTTCAGTTCAGCGTTGAAAAGTAGTTTTAATATGATTTGAAGTAGTTGATAATGAGGTTGTCTCAAAAGGCAAATCGAAATTTTTAGTGCAAAATATTCTATGGTTTTGGGCACCATGTTCGGGAAACTTTAAAAGTTTCACGAACATAAACGCCTTCAAAAAGAATAATATTCGGGACAAAAAAACTTGAAATACCTTTTGAGACAGCCTCATTAAAAAACTACCAACGACGGCGATAATGTCTGCCTCTTGACCTTGGAAAAGGTATGCCTAAAATGAGCATGACCAAGCCGACGACTATGAGCAAAGGCAATAGAGCGATGACGATAGCTCCTAATATGATAATGCCCAAAACGCCTAAACATCCCATCCCTTCGTCATAGTGCCGCCGATAACGCCTATGAAATAGGGCAAAACTACCGCTCGAAACGCCTAAAACCAAAGCTGTTTTTTGCCAAAACCCAAGTTTTTCAAAAGAGAATCCTTGTAACCCTGTCCAAAATGATTGTTTTGTTTCAACAACAGCCGTGTGGTTTGCCAAATAGGTAAAGGAGGAAAAAAGGAGAAAGAGTGCCGCGAGGCAGATTACGTTCGTCGTGATAAACTGTCCTTGTTTTTTCATTGTCATTTTTTTTAGATGTGATAAAAGGCTTTTTCAAAGCTTATTTATGAGACATCTATGCTGCTTTTGTCCCCCCCTCAGTATGGCGGTTGAAAGCATTAAAAAAATGTTAAAAAACAAGAGGTTTTATTTTTAAGAAGGATTTTTTCGAGAAAATCTTTTCTTCAGTTGCAAAACAATGGGTTTGACTTCTTTTTCTTCCATTTTGTAAATAACCAATAAATAGATAATAAAAATCAAAGTATTGACCAATAATCGTTGGGAAGTGGTTGTATCGTAGCTTTCTCTAAACAATTCACTCGAAAAATAAGCCGTTAAAGCCAAAGCCAAATAGGAGGCAATGCGGCGCATCGGATAGGGGACAGGGTAGTATTTTTGTCCCAAACCATAACTGATGGCTGCCATGGCAAAATAACATATCAATGTTGCCCAAGCAGAACCCACATAGCCCATTGTTGGAATCCATAACCAGTTGAGAATCAACGTAATTGCTGCCCCAATGAGACTGACGAC
>JANMJN010000511.1:0-3055 GCA_031371355.1 Saprospiraceae bacterium | reverse complement strand
CGCTAAAATGGCTTTCAGATGCAAGATCAACTTTTGAAGTTCTTCGTATTCATTTAGAATTTTATCGCGCTCCAAACCAGTCAATCGTTGCAAACGCATTTCCAAAATGGCTTTGGCTTGCACATCAGAAAGATTATAGGTTTTTAACAAATCGCCCCCCTCAGTAAGAACGCCAATAACAGCAGCTGTGGCATCACTCAAATTGTAGGTTTGTGAAGTCAACCCTTCCATGGCTTCATCAGCGTTTTTTGAACCCCGAATGATGCTGATGATTTTGTCCAAATCATCGAGTGCCACATATAGACCTTCTAAGATGTGCGCTCGGTCTTCGGCTTTTTTCAAATCAAACCTTGTCCGACGAACAATGACTTCAAGACGGAATTTGATAAATTCTTCTAAAATCTGCTTCACATTTAAGACCATCGGACGACCATTGACCAACACGACATTGTTGATACCGTAGCTTGTTTGCAACGGAGTCATTTTGTAAAGTTGATTCAAGATGACATTCGCCGCAGCATCGCGTTTGAGTTCGATGACGACACGGATACCTTCCTTGTTGGACTCGTTACGTATCTCAGAAATACCTTCTATTTTCTTATCAACTGCCAATTCCTCAATTTTTTGATGTAAAACGGCAGGATTCACTTGATAAGGCACTTCTCTGATGATGATGGTTTCACGTCCACCATGATTGACGATTTCAGCTTTACCACGAACAACGACACGACCACGACCTGTCTCAAAACCTTCGATAACGCCCGACATACCATATATAGTACCGCCCGTTGGAAAATCAGGTGCTTTGATGTATTGTATCAATTCTGTTACTGTAATATCTGGATTGTCCACCATTGCCATTAAACCATTGCACACCTCTGTCAAGTTGTGCGGCATCATGCGTGTTGCCATACCAACAGCAATACCTTCTGCGCCATTTATCAATAAATTGGGCAATTGTGTCGGTAAAACAGTCGGTTCTTTAAGCGAATCGTCGAAATTGAGTTGAAAATCAACGGTATCTTTTTCTAAATCGGTGAGTATTTCGTCACTGATACGGCGCAAACGGGCTTCGGTGTAACGCATTGCCGCCGCCGAGTCACCCTCAATTGAGCCAAAGTTACCTTGACCATCAATGAGTGGATAACGAAGCGACCAGTCCTGTGCCATCCTTACGAGGGTATCATATACAGAAGCATCACCATGTGGGTGATATTTACCCAAGACCTCACCGACGATACGTGCTGACTTTTTGTGTGGCTTATTGTAGGACATACCGAGTTCTGACATACCAAACAATACACGGCGATGAACGGGTTTCAAACCATCGCGTACATCGGGTAATGCCCGCGATACAATAACGGACATCGAATAGTCAATGTACGCCGACTTCATGTGGTCTTCGATATTGACCTTTACGATTCTTGAATTTGACATATAATCTTGTATTGTTGAGTTGTTATATTGTTAAATGGTTGTGATAAAGGGTAAAAAACAGCTCATAAACCTTAAGTTATTACACTGTTAGACCATATAACGAAACACCTTGTTTTAAAGGCTCGCAAAATTACACATTTTGGCTCAAAAAACGAAGAAATGTTGAAAAGTTTTTGGTTATACTGAGGGGATGCTTTTTGATAATAATTTGATTGTCAAGGAATTGCAAAAACAATAAAAACATTATTTTTTGACAGCCTATTTGATAAAACAAGAAAGGTAAAGCCGATTTGTAACAGCTTTACCTTTCTTGTTTTTTACTGATTTTTATACCCCTCAGTATTGTACGTATTTTTGAAATATTTCGACAATTTCAGGCGGTGCTGTCATATCATCAAATTTAAGCGATACTGTTTTACCGTCTTTTTTCATAGATATGGAATAACTAAACGCATCGCGCATCATACCGCTTGGCGTATTATGCGGTATTTCTTTACCAGCCAATTCTAAACCAATGTCTTTAGATTTAGGCTCCTCAATTGATTCTAAACCCTTCGTTTTAGTTTCTGATTTTAGGTTTTCCGTCTCATTGGGTTTTGAATCAATGGCTGATGACGGTTGTGCCTTGGGCTCAATATCTTCTTTCGTTTTTTTCTCCGTTTGCAAAGATTGTTCTGCGAGGGCATTGAAGGCGTTTTGTTCTGCCACAGTCAAATCATCAAAATCTAAATTGGCTTTGCTGGTGATGCCGATCAATCCACCTTCTCTTTTTATTTTAATTTTCATTGTGCAGCTGTTTTTTTAATGGAAAATGTATAATGGAAAATGGATAATGGATAATGGATAATCTGATAATGGAAAATGGATAATGGATAATTTAAAATGTAAAATGTAAAATGTAAAATGTAAAATGTAAAATGTAAAATGTAAAATGTAATGCATAGTTATAGCTCTTTAAATGAATATTTACCTAAATTTATTTTAATAATGATTTAATTATCAATGATTTATAAAAATTTAGAGTTAGGTAATTATTCGTTCAACATACTATAATATTTTACATTTTACATCTTACATTTTACATTTTACATTATCCATTATCATTTAATAATGCCCACTTTCTTGAAAGCAGCGTCTAAATTCACTTGTGTTGACGGCGGTACTTTGCCGGCGTTTACCAGTTGTTTCGCTGCTTTTGTCAATGCTTTATATAAGTCTTTAAACTTTGACGTGGGTTTCAAAATTTTTAAAGCTTCGAACCACAAGACTGCAGCATTTTGTGTGCCAATACCCATCGCAGTCAGATAAAAAGCATAATTTGGTATGCCAGAATTGATATGTACGCCATAATTATCAGCGGGTCCTTTAGTTAACTTAGAGTAATGGTCAGGCTGTGCCATCATGACTACGGAGGAGTCATTTGGTGATTTCATGGAACGAATGGCTTTTCCTTGAAACTGACCTGATAAACACAGTTCACCGATGAGCCAATTAGCCGTCATTTCATTTTGTTTGAGATTATACTGTTTTATGGCAGTACCGAACACATCAGCAAAATGCTCATTGAGTGCACCCGATTGTCCTTTGTATTCCAAATTAGCAGTATATTGTACAATGC
>JANMJN010000508.1:0-2053 GCA_031371355.1 Saprospiraceae bacterium | reverse complement strand
GCCTTTGGAAAACATCATCAAACGGACGGAGGGCTTGGATTATATCCGCAGCACCACGGCGCGCGGCAGTTGTGAAATCTCTGTTTTCTTAAAATGGGATGCCAATATTGACAATGCCAAACAGCAAATCGAAGCGTTTGTCAATCAAGCCTTAGCCGCTTTGCCGCCCAATACCGCTATTTCCGTTGAAAAAATGAATCCTTCCATTTTGCCTGTTATGGGTTATTCATTGGAAGGTAATCGCAGTGCCGTTGAGTTGAAAAGGATAGCGCAATTTCAGATAAAACCTTTTTTGTCTGCCGTCAAAGGTGTGTCGAATACAGTTGTTATTGGTGGGAAAACGAAGGAATATCAAATCATTTTGCGTCCTGAAAGATTGTCAAAACTCAATATTTCTTTGGCACAAATTCAAACTGTTATTGGTCAAGCCAATATTTTAAAATCAAACGGTTACATCAGCGACCACAACCGCATGTATTTGACATTGACGGACAATGCTTTGGATAACCTCGAGGAATTGAAGAACTTAGTGGTTCAAAACTCGCCAACACGCCTCATTTTGCTTAAAGATGTCGCCGATATTGAACTCAACGAAGCCAAAGAATACATAAAAATCAATGCCAATGGCAGAGACGTGCCGTTGCTCGCCATCATCAAACAACCCGACGCCAACCTCATTGATGTCAATAATGGCGTTGAAGCAAAGGTCAAAGAATTAGAAAGTATACTGCCCAAAGATGTCAAATTGATACCTTATTACAAGCAAGCCGAATTTGTGAATGAGAGCGTGAAAAGTATTCAAGACGTGTTGTGGGTCGGTTTGGTCTTAGCGTTATTGGTCGTTATCATTTTTTTGCGCTCCTTTTCGGCGAGTGTGATTGTATTGGTGAGTATTCCTTTTACGATGTCGTTGACGTTTATTTTGCTCTATGCTTTTGGTTACACCTTTAATATCATGACTTTGGGCGCAATAGCCGCGTCTATCGGTTTGATGATTGACGACGTGGTGATAGTGGTTGAACAGATTTTTAAGAATCGAGAAGAACATCCCGACGACGAAATTTCTACCACCGTTTCCAAAAGTATTCGCTATTTATTGCCTGCGATGATTGGGTCATCCCTCAGTACCATTGTGATTTTTATACCTTTTATTTTGATGAGTGGTGTGGCGGGTGCGTACTTCATAGTCTTAGCTTTTACGATGATTATGGCTTTGTCTTCTTCGTTTGTGGTCAGTTGGTGGATTGTGCCAGTTTTGTTTTTAGCCATACCGTTTAAAAAGAAAAAGAATCCGAAAGAGATTGTTCACAACACCAATTGGATTCGTTTTTTCATTAAAAAACCGATTATTGCTTTTTTATTTACGGCTCTTTGCATAGCTGCATTAGCTATTATTCCGAATAAATTGCCATCTGGTTTTTTACCTGAAATGGACGAAGGCAGTATTGTTTTAGATTTTGAAAGCCCGCCAGGAACGACTTTGGAAGAAACCGATAGGATGTTGCAAAAAGTAGATGATATTCTGAAAGAACAACCCGAAGTAGCGAAGTTTTCAAGGCGTTTGGGTACACAAATGGGCTTTTTTATCACAGAACCGAATCGGGGCGACTTTTTGATTCAATTAAAAAAACAAAGAAACAAAACAACGGATGAAGTTTCGGACGAGATAAGGCACAGTATTGAATCCACTTTGCCATTGCTGCGCGTAGATTTCGGACAAGTCATTGGCGATATGTTGGGCGACTTAATGAGTTCCGTTCAACCGATAGAAGTGAAAATATTTGGTGACGATAGAAAGACATTAGAGCAACTATCGAAAGATATTACGGAACAAATAACAGCGACAAACGGAACAGCCGATGCGTTCGATGGTATCGTTTTGGCTGGTCCCGAAGTGAATATTCAACCGAATGTGGCGATGTTGGCACAATTAGGCATCAATCCAACAGATTTTCAATTTCAGATGCAAACGCAAATTGAAGGTAATGTCATCAGCACTATTTTGGACAAAGAACAACAAGTGGATGTGCGTTTGATTTATCCGAATACACGC
>JANMJN010000502.1:0-1517 GCA_031371355.1 Saprospiraceae bacterium | reverse complement strand
TTGATTGATTCACGCTTGATTCTTTGCGCTCGATTGTAGATACTGAGGGGGTGCTTTTGTATAAAATAAAAATCAATTTTTATGTTCTTGAAAAGAGTTTTTCTATTCGTATTTTTATCCATCTTCATAGCGAGTTGTAGTAAAAAGAGGGATATTTCGACAGCTCAAAAAAACGAAGTTGCCTATTGGCTTACTAAAAGCGATCAATCCGTTTTGCTTCAAAAACAGCCTAAATCGCTTGTTTTTGGTACTGAAACAAATGCTTTTTCGTCTATTGACGTGGATGAAAAACAAGTATTTCAAACCATTGACGGCTTTGGTTTTACCCTCACGGGCGGCAGTGCGCAAGTCTTCAATCGTTTGAAAAGTGCGGAAAAAGCAGCTTTATTGAAGGAGTTATTTTCAACAAATGAAACTGCCATCAGCTATTTACGCATCAGTATCGGCGCATCGGATTTGAACGAAACGACTTTTACTTACGACGATATGCCGCAAGGACAAACCGATGTGGATTTGACACATTTTAGTTTGAGCCCAGACAAACAAGACGTGATTCCACTGTTGAAAGAGATATTAAGCATCAATCCAAAAATTAAAATATTGGCAACACCTTGGTCACCACCGGTCTGGATGAAGGATACATTTAGCTTTAAAGGTGGCAGTTTACTACCTAAATACTATGCAGCATATGCGCAATATTTTGTAAAATATATTCAGCAAATGCACGCCGAAGGCATTGATATTGAAGCGATTACGCCACAAAACGAACCTTTGCACCCAGGCAATAACCCAAGCCTTTTAATGCTGGCAGAACAGCAACGTGACTTTATAAAATATTTAGCCACTGCTTTTCAAAAAGCTGATATCAAAACAAAAATCATCGTTTATGACCACAACTGCGACCGTTCAGATTATCCTTTATTGATTCTGAACGACCCCTCAGTAAAACCCTACGTTTGGGGTTCCGCTTTTCATTTGTATGCGGGTGATGTGAGTGCCTTGTCAAAAGTCCATGAAGCGCATCCCGATAAACCTGTTTATTTTACGGAACAATACACGGCTTCAAATGGTGAATTTGGCGGCGATTTGAATTGGCATTTACAAAATGTCATCATTGGCACGATGCGCAATTGGAGCCGCACCGCTTTTGAATGGAATTTGGCTAATGATGCATCTTTTGGTCCGCATACTGAGGGGGGTTGCACGACTTGCAAAGGTGGCTTAACAATTGGTAATCAAACCATTACACGGAATGTGGCTTATTATATCATCGCCCACGCATCCAAGTTTGTGCCACCCAATTCGGTGCGTATCGGCAGCAATATTTCAGGTAAATTACAGAATGTCGCTTTTAAAACACCTTCAGGAAAAACGGTTTTAATAGTTGAAAATGGCAGCAATACTGAGGGGGTATTTAATATCCGTTTTAATGGAAAATGGGCAACAACATCCTTGCCAGTGGGTGCCGTTGCTACTTATATGTGGTAGCCTACTGATCCAAAGGATTCTCCAAAGGA
>JANMJN010000345.1:0-9063 GCA_031371355.1 Saprospiraceae bacterium | reverse complement strand
GATTTTTGAATGCTCGTTTTTATGCAATCAAAAATCACTCTACTTCAATCGCCTATTTTTTATGTAAAAAAATAATTGTTATTATAAACTACTTTGTAAAAAATTAGTTTTCAATATTTTATAAAAAAAATAAAAATAATTGTAATCGACGCAACCCTTTTTTAAACCCTATCGTGTAGTAAGGAGTAAGGCAATTAGAAAGGAAATCCTTTTTTTTAAAAAATAAAAATACAAACGCAACCCTTTTTAAAACCTTGACGTGTAGTAAAGAGTAAGGCGGATAAAAAAACATTTTATTTTTTTATTTCCTTACGCAACCCTTATTTAAAACGTGCCGTGTGGTAAAAAAATAAGACAATTAGAAACGACATTTTTTTTAGAAACGACAATTTTTCAAGAGCAACAAATTTTATTTAACTAACAAAAGCTACTTAAATTATGAAACAGTTATTTCAAGTTCTCTCAATGTTTATTTTAGTATTGGCTGTCAGCTGTACAAAAACTTCCAGTGTTGACCCTGCTTCGCTCGATGTCATCACAACTTCCGATGAATTATTGACACTCGGTCAAGGTACAAGCGGTACGGTCGCAGGTCCGATGGGCGGCGATACAAGCAGAGGTCGTTGTGATTCTTTGGGCAGAGGTCGTCATGGTCGTCACCCAAATGGTGGACGCGGTGATTCAATCGGTTTTGGCGATTTGCCAGCTACGGCACAGGCTTATTTGAATGCCAATGTTAATGTGACATTAATCAAACGTATCGAAAAAATTACTTTGCCAGATGGTACTGTTCGCTACGGTGTTCGTTTGACCGACCGCACACATTATCACTTCGACGCAACAGGTGCGTTAATTGTTGATGAGCCACGAGGCAACCAATTTGTGGAAATTACATTGGCAGAGTTACCTGCTGTCATTCAGACTTACTTGACGACAAACGGACATACGACGGACATTGGCCACATTGTAAAAGTGACAAGAACAGATGGAACGATTATTTATGGTGTTCGTTTGACAAATAACACGATGATTACTTTTGACTCGACAGGTGCTGTGATTCCAAATCCAACGCGCCACCGTGGTCATCATTAATATAAAGATTTTTTGATTTTAGGTGAAGAAAAATTCTATTTAGGTTTAGTGACGTTTGAATAAAAGCCCTTGGCAACGACTGTTGACAAGGGCTTTTTTGTGTTTAAATGATAAATGAAGCTACCCAAACCGATAAAAAAGCGACAATCGCCATCAATGCACTTGCCGTAGAATGAGCGCGTAAGGTGGTCGTTGTATCTAAATTTGAAAACTTAGAAATGACCCAAAAATAGGAATCATTGGTATGCGAAAAAAACATCGAGCCTGCTCCTGCCGCCGATAACGTCAACAAATGCCCCCCCTCAGTATCTAAGCCGATAGAAGCCAAAAGCGGTGCAACGATACTTGCCGTTGAGATAACGGCGACCGTCGAACTGCCTTGCGCCGTTTTGAAAATAGCGGATAAAGTGAAAGGAATGGCTAAACCCAAACCCGATGCAGCAAGTGATTCGCCAAAGACATTGCCCAAATCCAATGCTTTTATGACTTCACCAAATGCGCCACCTGCGGCTGTAACGGCTAATATCGCCCCTGACTTATCTAAAGCCGTATCGAATAAAACGTTTACATCTTTTTTGTCTATTTTCTTAAACAAAGGAATGGTTAATAAGATACCTATAAAAAGAGCAACCATCGGTTCGCCTATGAATTTTATGGTTGAAAATAGGGAGGAGGGTATTATTGGTTGATTTAGTTGAGCTATTGATTTCAAGGAAATCAACAAAATAGGGATAATGATGGGTAGAAAAGAAGCGGTTGCCATGGGCAGGTTTTTAGTATCAATAGATTGAATATCAATATTTTGTGTAAAAGTAATGCCTGATTTTTGATTAATATATTTTGCCCAAAAGAATGCAACAATTGTAGGTGGAACTGCCAATACTATGCCTAAAAGCATCGCTCGTCCAATGTCAACATTTAAGATACCTGCCGCAGCTGTTATACCAGGATGCGGCGGTACAAGGCAATGAACAGTATATAAAGCTGATGACAAACAAATAACTAACATAACATGCGATTTGGGTATTCGTCCAACCAAAGACATTACCAAACCAATGAGAACCACAAAACCTGAATCGCAAAATATAGGCAAACCGATTAGAAAACCCATCAAAACGACGGCAAGCGGTGCGTTTTTTTCGCCTGTTTTGGACAGTATAAAATTAGCTAAACTGAGCGTGGCGTTTGATTTTTCAAGTAAAATGCCTAAGGTTGTGCCGAAAATAATCAATAAGCCAATTTTTTCGAGCGTTGAGCCAAAGCCAATTTTGAGCATATTGATGACCTTTTCGCCATCAAAACCTGCGGCAAAACCGACAGTCGCTGCGACAATCAGTAAGACAAAAAAGGTATTGAATTTGAATCGCGCACTCAATAGGATGATGGCAGCGATGCTTGAAACCAACAGTGTGGTGACGTAAAGTGGTGAAAGCATAGGACTTGGTTTCTGAAAAATGATAAAGATGTTTTTTCCAGAAAGGCTTTATCTTTTTTACGCCTTTCTTAGCGGAAAAGTAGTCAAAATATCGTTGTTTTTATTTTATCCAAAGGCAATTCAATAAAATTCTCCCATTTCACCAATTTATCGTAAAATAGCGGCAAAATTGAAATGAATGGAAAATAATTTTGAAGAAAAAGAGACCCCTCAGTATAAAGCGTCAAATTTTTCGTTGCGCCCTAAATCCGAGTATTCGCCCTTAGCTGTGATGGCAATGTGTTTTGCTTTTTTTGTTGTTGGCAATATCATGGGCAGTGTTCTTATGTTTGCTATGGCAAAGGCAAACGGTATGGATTTGGCTTCAATTATCAGTAGTGTGAATGAAAACTCGCCCATCGGTACACGCAATTTTATGAGAGCGACTTTGTTTCTAAACCACATCTTTTCATTTATTTTGCCAGCCTTAGCAACGGTTATTTTTGTTTATAAAAAACTGTGGGTCAACTATTTACGCCTTGATAAGAAGCCTTTTATAGAAAGTATTTTATTGGGCATTGCTTGGTTTGTGGTGAGCATTCCTTTTATTCAGTTGGCTTATCAACTCAATCAAAAATTGCCGTTGCCGCAATGGATGCTCAATCTTGAAAACGATACAAGTCATTTGTTGGAAGGTATCATTGCGCAGAATAATTTTTATGAAATCGTCATCAACATATTCCTCATCGGTGTTATCCCTGCGATAGGCGAGGAGATGATGTTTAGAGGCATCATTCAGCAGCAAATTGGACGACTTTTGAAGAACGAGCACGTTGTGGTATGGGTGTCGGCAGCGATTTTTTCGGCGATTCATATGCAGTTTCAAGGTTTTTTTGCACGTATGTTGCTTGGCAGTTTGCTGGGTTATATGTTTGTTTGGACGAAAAATTTGTGGGTGCCGATGGTGCTGCATTTACTCAACAATGGTCTGCAAGTTATAGGCATTTATGCTTTTGGCATCAAACCTTCGGACATGGATAAAATGACCGATGCGGATAAAATGCCTTGGTGGTTGGGGATAATTTCGCTCTTTTTGGCAATTCGGTTAGGTGTTTATATTCAAAAAACGCATCAAAAGGTGGTTGATGAACCTTTGATGGTAGAAAATACTGAGGGGGGCTAACTAACTCAACGACTTAACCAATGCGACGATACCTACAATGATGAATTGAACGCCAATGGACATGGTGATAAACGCCATTATACGCGAACCGGCTTTCAAACCCGAAACGCCTAAAAACCGATTCATCAAAGGCGCAGACCGCAAGATGGCATAGACAATCAGCCCGTTGAGCAATATAACAGCGGATACGATGAGGCGTTCTTCCCATGTATTATAATCGGCATTGAAGCCAATGAGCAGCGAAATAGAGCCTGGACCAGACAACAGAGGCATCGCCAACGGGGAAAAGGAAATGTCACTTTTTGTCATGGCTTCATCTTGTACATCGCTGTTCATGGCACGACTTTCTGCAAATTTATCGTTCATCAAATCATAACCTGAACTCAAAATAATGAGTCCACCTGCAATACGGAGCGAATTTATTTGTAAGCCGAAAAAATTGAGGATATACGAACCAGCCCAGAAGAATGCCAAACAAATACTGACAAAATACAACGTTGTTGCCAAAGCCGTTTTGTTGCGTTCAGCTTTTTCGTAACTGGCGGTCAATGAGAGATACATCGGAATCGCACCGACAGGGTTGACGACGGAAAACAGTTTGGCGAGCACAGCGATGAAGATTGATAACATGGTTTTAATGTTAGATTTGATAAAGTTTAGATTCTTTCGATGATAAAAGCGACTCAAAAATAATTTTTTTCTTACTTTTGGAGTTATAAACAATCACTATTTATTAAAAATTAAAAAACTGCACAATATGAATAAGAACAATTTTTTTATTCTCACACTTCTTATTATTAGCTCATGTCAACTTTTTGACCAAAAAAAAGATGCTAAAACGGCGCAAGAAACGGCATTGAATACGTTGCAAGATCCTATAAATGATACTTTAGCGACCCAGTCGATTGTAGAAATGCCAAAAGCGAAGAAAACAACCAAGACGACTCCGCCATTGCCTTCAAAACCGCTTACAGCTGTAACACCTTCGCCTGCAAAACCGCCTATTGTTGTCACTAAGACGCCTTCTAAAACACCTATTGCAGTCATACCTAAGCCAATAGCAACGCCTAAAACGACACCTAAAGCGGCTTCGATACCCGTCATTTCAAAGGAAAAACAAGTGCCTACTTCTGCTTCTGTCGTTAAAAAACCGCCCGTTCAAGTAACAGCTAAAGGTACGGATTTGACGCCGCAATCTTCTGCTTTGCCAGTGAGTTTCAATAACCAAATGCTTGCAGCAGTGAATGCGCTACGCAAATCGGGTGTTAATTGTGGTGGCGAAATGATGCCACCAGTCAAACCCTTGGTTTGGAATTCAAAATTGGAAAAAGCATCCGTTATTCATGTTGCCGATATGGATAAAAATGACCATTTCAGCCATGTCGGTACTGACGGTTCTTTACCCGACGACCGCATCAAGGCAACCGGTTATGAATGGGCACAGGTTGGTGAAAACATTGGTCGAGGTTACAAAGATGTAGCGGCGGCTGTCAAAGGTTGGAAAGAATCCGCGAATCATTGCAAACAGATGATGAGCGCAGAAGTGACCCAAATCGGTGCGGCTCAAAAGGGAAGTTATTGGTGCCAAGCATTTGCAACACCGCTTGAATAGATGATAATGGATAATGGATAATGTAAAATGTAAAATGTAAAGCATAGTTAATATTTGATATTAAGATAGATTATTATTCATTATTCATTATTCATTTTACATTTTACATTTTACATTTTACATTTTACATTTTACATTTTACATTTTACATTTTACATTTTACATTTTACATTTTACATTTTACATTTTACATTTTGCACTATCCATTATCAAAATGACGTTTGGGAATAATGAAAAAGAAAATCGTCACTTTACTGACCTTTTGCCTTGTTTTTGCTGCTTGCTCGAAGGCACAAAGGTTGGCTTCAAATTCAAAAACGATCCCTTCTCGGATAAGTCAGGATGCAAGCACTCTATTTCCGAAGGAAACCGGTGATCTTCGCGCTGATATGTTGGCAGCTGTCAATTTAGTGAGGGAAACAGGCTGTCGTTGTGGTGGCAAGACGATGCCTGCCGTTCCGCCTGTCCGTTGGAACGGTCAATTGGAAGCATCGGCAATTCGCCATGCAGCTGATATGGCTATACATAAACATTTTGACCATGTCGGTACCGATGGTTCTGAAATTGACAACCGAATCAACGATGCAGGCTATAAGTGGATGCAGATTGGCGAAAATATCGCTTGGGGTTACTTCACAATCGCGGATGTTATGGCTGGTTGGATAAAAAGCCCCAGTCATTGTCTGCAATTGATGAGCAATAAAGTGGATGAAATCGGTGCTGCCAAAAATGGTAAATACTGGGTTCAGGATTTTGGTAAAAAACGGACGTGGTGAATTGGGGATTGGTTATCGGTCAGAACGAATAACCAATCCCTAATAAACAAAAGCCAACAACTAACAACAGATATGTCTTTTCCTTTTATTCCCTACCAAATACCTTTTGTTTCAGAAGCAGAGACGTTGCAAAATGCTGCTGATTTTTATGACTTCATGGACGCACGCCGTTCGGTCCGCCATTTTTCAGACAAGCCTGTATCACGTTCAGTTATCGAAAAACTGATATTGACTGCTTCGACAGCACCTTCGGGCGCACACAAACAGCCATGGACTTTTTGCGCCATCAATGACCCCTCAGTAAAAAGCCAAATTAGAGCGGCGGCTGAAAAAGAAGAATTTAACAGTTACAATGGGCGGATGTCCGAACAATGGCTCAAAGACCTTGCTCCTTTGGGTACGGATTGGGAAAAGCCTTTTCTCGAGATTGCACCTTGGCTGATTGTTGTTTTTGCACAAAGTACAGGTGCGGCGAAAGAGAAGCATTATTATGTACAAGAGTCTGTGGGCATCGCTTGTGGTTTCTTGATTACAGCGATTCATCAAGCGGGTTTGGTGACTTTGACGCATACACCCAGCCCCATGAATTTTCTGAAAACCATATTGAAAAGACCTGACAATGAGCGTCCCTTCCTCCTTTTACCCGTCGGGTACCCTGCCGATGATGTGTTAGTACCTGATATTCATAGAAAAACCTTAGAAGAAGTGGCTGTTTTTATTTAGCCAATACACGTGGGCGTTTGAAAATTGGTACGGTCGAACAAGGCTCACCATACATAATACTTTGTGCAAAAGGTTGGAGTTTATGCGTCAAATTGACATACGCGGCGGGTGGCACAGGCTTGTCGGAACAACCTTTTATGACGACTCGTTTGCCATCGTACTGCGTAGCATCGAAGTCAGCCAATTTTTTTGCGTAATATGTTTTATAAAAATTATCCACATCGCCTTGAAAAATCTCTTTCGCAAACGGTGCCGCTTGTGCAGCCACGAGCATATACGCCCAAACAGGGATGATGGCATCCGCTGTGCAGTCAACAACAAGGTGTTTTCCTTCGTATTGCGCCCAATCATGATTTTTACACGCTTCGCGAAAGTCTTTTTCTTTCAAAATAAGACCCATGAAAAGGTAGTCTTTGATGTCGAACACAGCGACTGCTTCTTTCGGGAAAAAGTCTTCAAGATTCAAAGTGATTAAGCCGCTTTCAGCGACACGATTAACGAGCGGTTTATCTGAGATTTCCATATTTTTGATGCTGAATATTTTAATGGCGAATGATGCCGTGTTGATTCACTTTTCAATAAACAAAATACTGAGGGGGTTGTTCATGCGTCTCGGCTTTCGCCAATTTGGTTCTCAACTTCTTTAAAATCCTTTGGTTTGGGCAAGTCACGTAGGCTTTTGATGCCAAAATAGTCCATAAACTTGTCGCTTGTGCCATAAACGAGGGGGCGCCCTGGTGCTTCACTTCTGCCGAGAATAGCGACCAATTCCTTTTCTAATAATTTCTGCATCGCATAATCGCAACTGACACCGCGTATCTGTTCAATTTCTGTTTTTGAAACCGGCTGTTTGTAAGCGACGATTGACAAGGTTTCTAAAGCCGCTTGTGAGAGGCGTTTCTTAGTGGTTTGTTTCAAAAAAATACCGACGGGAGCATGGAAAGCACCTTTTGTCAAAAACTGATAACCGTTTGAAATTTCAACAATTTCGAAGGAAAATTGAGGGTCAGTGTAGCGTTTTTTCAGTTCTTCGATACCCCTCAGTATCTCGGTTTCTGCAAAGTCCGTTTCGTAAGTGGCATCCAAAACACTTTTAATCTCTACAAGTGTGATGGGATGTTCAGTCGTGAAAATTAAGGCTTCAATGTCTTGTATCATAAATTCCATGGCGCAAAGGTAGGTCTTGTCGGTGAGAAAAAAAAGCGCGGACACTATCGTTTCAGTACCCGCGCCTTCACGAAAATTATGGCATTAAGCGCATCATACCAGAATCAAGATGCATTATCTCGTACTTTTTTCATAAATGAAGTAAAGGATAATGCATCTTGGACATGGCTATCAATTAGCAAGGACAAGTTCTGCATTTTTGTCCGCCGCTGCTTTTTCAGCCGCTTTTTCAGCTTTTGATTTGGCGGATGAAGACTTTCGGTACACAGGTGCATCTTTCAGCGCCTGTTTGCAAACGGCATCAGTAGAAATACCAAATGCTTTTTTAGCATCTGTTGCATAACGTAAGACATCTTTTGATAGGATATCGTATGGCGCGTCTAAAAGTGCACCTGCTGCATTGTGCGTGTTATATACTTCAACAAACTGGGGAAACAAAGCGGCTTTCACTTCAAAATCATTAACTGGATACTCCCCAGAGACTGCTTTTGGTGACTTTTTGACCGCACCTACCCAATATTGAGCATAAGATACGTTCTTTTCACCCAAAAAAGCTTCGCCCTCTGTTTCTTTGTAAATTTCTTGAGTGGCTTCTTCGTACAAGCTATGGAGTTCTGCTTGCTTTGTTTTAATGCGTTCCCAAATATCAGGATTGGGCGCAAGGGTCTTTTGACCACTCATTTTTTTTGAATTTAAAATGTACTAAATTTAGATTCTAATATGAGCAAGATTCGTGTTATGGTTGATACAAACCTATATAAAAAAGAACAAATATTGTGCCAATTATATATGAATTTATTCTTAGAAGATAAAATTATCTTTAAGAGGATAAAATTATCGTTGAGAAGATAAAATTATCGCTGTGAGGATAGTAGTTATCGTTGGGAAGATAAATTTATCGTTGGTAGGATAAATTTATCGTTGGTAGGATAAGAATTATCGTTGGGAGGATAAATTTATCGTTGGGAGGATAGAATTATCGTTGGGAGGATAGAATTATCGTTGGGAGGATAAAATTATCGTTGGGAGGATAAAAAAATATTAGATAGTAACGAGAAAATAATAACATGGTCTTTTTATTTTCTCGTTACTATAT
>JANMJN010000477.1:0-3742 GCA_031371355.1 Saprospiraceae bacterium | reverse complement strand
GACGGCATTGAATGTCAAATATCGTGATTTTAGGTATATTATTCCGTTTATTGTTCAATTTGGTTTATACATTTCACCCGTTGGATTCAGCAGCAGTGTCATTCCCGAACAATGGAAACCGCTTTATTATCTCAACCCGATGGTGACAATTATTGATGGATTCAGATGGTGTATTATTCGAGACAGTCCAACTGACCCCCTCAGTATTTACGCGTTTTTTTCTATCGCTATGTCGGTTGTCATCATGTATTTGGCAATTCGGAAGTTTAGAAGAATGGAAAAAACATTCGCGGACTTGATATAAAAAAACAAAAACTTATGTCAGAAACGATAATCAAAGTAGAAAATTTAGGAAAGAGTTACCTCATAGGTCACGAAAAACAAGAAAGCTATACGGCTTTACGTGATGTTTTAGTGAATGGCGTTAAAAATTGGGGTCGTAGCCTGAAACAGATGTTTCAAAAAGGCAACGATGCAATGGTCACAGGCGACGAAATCGAAGAGTTTTGGGCAGTCAAAAACGTTTCTTTTGAAATAAAAAAAGGAGAAGCTATTGGTATCATCGGTAGAAACGGTGCGGGCAAAAGTACCTTGCTCAAATTGCTCTCGCGTATCACAGAACCGACGGCAGGTAGAATCGAAATGCACGGACGGGTTGCCAGTCTATTGGAAGTTGGTACTGGTTTTCACCCTGAATTGACAGGACGCGAAAACATTTATCTGAATGGAGCCGTATTGGGCATGACCCGCGTTGAAATCAAGCAGAAGTTTGATGAAATCGTCGAATTCAGTGGCATCGAGAAGTTTTTAGATACGCCTGTAAAGCGATACAGCTCAGGTATGTACGTCCGTTTGGCGTTTGCCGTTGCTGCCCATTTAGAGCCAGAGATACTCGTCGTTGATGAAGTCTTAGCCGTTGGTGATGCCGAATTTCAAAAGAAATGTCTCGGCAAAATGGAAGATGTTAGCAAGAACCAAGGGCGTACCGTTCTTTTTGTCAGCCACAATATGGGTGTTATTGCACAATTGTGTAAAAAATGTATCGTCTTGAACAAAGGTGGTGTTGAATTCTTTGGCGATACCAATACAGCCATCGAAAAATATTTAAGAGGCAACAACACCGACACCACTGTGGGGAATTATATCAATAATAAAAATAATTACAACGTCATAAAAGTCGCTGAAATTGGTCTCACTGACACCCAACAAGCTGCCACAAGCCAATTCAAACATGATGAACCCGTTGTCATACACGTGGATGTTGAAGCCCAAGAAACGAAATTGGCAGATGTGACACTTGGTATTGCTGTTTTGGACAAAATGAAAAATAAAGTATTCACAACGATGCACAAGCCGCATCTGAACGGTGATTTGAAGAATAAACTCTCTTGCACCATTCCGCCTAACTTGCTCACACCGGGTATGTATTCATTAGATGTGGCTTTGTTTAGTGGTGCAGGTAATGTGTATGAATATTTATCAGACAAGATTCCGTTCGATATTTTTGATAACGGTAGTGAATTCGCCGCTTTTGATGGTAGTAATTATGGAAATGTCTTTGCAAATTGCTCATGGTCAGAAAAATAAAAAATGTCTTAAAACGCTTTTTACATCGCTATAAACTAAGGGCTTACGCACGTAAAAATATTTTCATACACCCCTCAGTATATATCGCTAAATCAGCCATTATTGATACCCGTTTAGGCGGCAAAATTACGATAGGAGAGCAGACTGAAATCTTGGAAGGTGTATTGATTTTAACTTATGGTGGTGAAATCACAATCGGCAAAAGGTGTAGCATCAATCCCTACAATATTTTATACGGACATGGCGGCTTGACGATTGGCGATGATGTGTTAATTGCGGGAGCAAACATGATTATTCCCAACAACCACAAGTTTCAAGACCTCTCACAACCCATTAGTTTACAAGGTTCTACAGACAAAGGCATTGTGATACAAGATAATGTGTGGATAGCACACGGTTGCAGCATCCTCGACGGCGTGACCATAGAAACGGGGGCAATCGTCGCCGCTGGCGCAGTCGTTACTAAAAATGTATTAACCAACACGATAGTCGGCGGCATTCCCGCTAAAAAAATCAAAGACAGACATGAAACAACTGATTAAATCCTTCTTAAATAGCATCGGTATTGGTGCTTATTTGTTTAAAAAAACGCCTTTATCAGACCTCAAGGACATTGAATACTTGAAAACTCAAGTCAATAACAAGTCTTTGGAAGTGGCTGTTAGAGCAAATGGTAGTGATAAAATTGTCTTCAATCAAATATTTGTCGTCGAGGAGTACAAAGCAGTTGTTGAGTTTATGTTGCAATTTAAAAAAGAAACAAAGGGTTGGAATGTAATTGATGGCGGCGCAAATATTGGACTGACGACCTTGTATTTTCACCAAAACTTGCCCGATGCGAAAATTGTCAGTATCGAACCCGATAAAGACAATTACGAAATGATAAAAAAGAATATGCGTATCAATAACTTCTCCGCCAATGGCAATCTTTTAAACGCCGGTTTATGGAGCAAAAACACGCATATTAAAACAGAACGCAGTTTTAGAGATGGTGAAGATTGGTCTGTCATTGTGAAAGAAACGGACAACCCTGAAAACGCCCTCAAAGCCTACACGATCAGCGATATTATCAATCAAAATTTTAATGGTGAAATCATTGATTTATTGAAATTAGACATCGAGGGCTCTGAAAAATTCATTTTTGAAGCAGAAGAAGAGGTCAATCGGTTTTTACCTAAAATTCGTTTTGTCATCATCGAAATCCATGACGAAATGAATTGTCGAGAAAATATTTATACCCAATTGTCAAAAAACAACTTCAAATACTTCAATGCAGGCGAATCAACGATTGGTTTTAATACGAACTTAGTGAAATGGTAATAGACTAATCTTAGGAAGATTTTAAATCTTCCTAAGATTGAAACCCCTCAGTATTTTTAGTAAAGACAAGCTTTTTATGCCCAAAACACATCTCATACAACTTATTTCGCATCCCGTTCAATACTACGTGCCGCTATATGAGCGTCTCGCAGCAGACCCAAACTTCGATTTTGAGGTGTGGTATTGCTCAAAAACAGGGATAGAAGCCAAGACCGATGTGGAATTTGGCGTTGCCCTCAAATGGGATATTCCGTTATTGAGTAACTATAAATATAAGTTTCTTAAAAACCATGCACGGCAGGAGTCGCTTGATACATCCACCGGTTTGTCAAATTATGGCGTTGTCAAAGAGCTTTTCAAAGCACCGCGCAAAAGTATTATTTGGATTCATGGGTGGAATTATGTGACCAATCTCTTAGCGGTTTTTGTAGGTAAACTATTAGGACACCGTATTTTTTTAAGAGGCGACAATACAGCCGTTATCGAAGAGAAAAAGCCAAATACTTTAACAAAAAAGATAAAAACCTTCTGGTTGAGCAAGGTCATTTTTAAATTCACAGACACTTTTCTCGCCGTAGGCAATCAGAATATGGATTATTACCGCCTATTGCAAGTGCCAGAAAACAAAATTGTATTTGCACCACACTGCATTGATAATCAAAGATTTATAAGTTTTAGCGAACAACATAAAAACGATGTTTCGGCGCTTCGCCAGACACTTGGCATACCCCTCAGTAAAAAAGTCATTATTTGCTCTGGAAAGTATATTGACAAAAAACGTCCTTTAGATTTGCTTAAAGCTGTTCAAATGTTGCCTAATCGCAAAGATATATTT
>JANMJN010000339.1:0-1762 GCA_031371355.1 Saprospiraceae bacterium | reverse complement strand
CACGAGATTCATATCACCACTTATACCTGTAGGCGGTAGATAAAGTGCTGGTTTTCCTTCTTTGACATCATTTAATGCTCTTTGTTTATCAACACCGTAGTCGGAACAACAATCAAAGCATCTTCTGACTAATTTTAAATTTGTTTTAAATACCTTATCTAAAACAAGAATCGTATCAAAGATTGGGGTAAAATAGTCTCCTGCCTCTGAAGGAACTTCTAAAATTAGCTTGTATTGACCTTTTGATAAACCTTTTATTTTAAATTCAGCCTTGTCATTTAAAATGATTTTTTTGCTTATCGAACCTTCTATCGTAATACGTAAATCAGTTTGCTCGACTGGTAATTCACTTATTTCCGAAAAAACGACTCCTGATATAGAATAGCTTTTTTGGCTTATGCCAATTTGAGCGGTTATGACAATAAAATTTAGTATTAAATAGAATATCTTTTTCATTATTTTATTTTTTTTGATTCTGAATTCACTCCCCTCTGTATTTTTAACTATTATTTCTTCTCAAACAACCAAATCAAAACTAACAACCCTGCTGAAATCAAAGGCACTGGTAAAATATATGAATCCGTTAGGATTCGTAAGTTTGTAGAAAACACACCCGCATAATTTTCATGAATCCGTTAGGATTCACACGTTTGTAGAAAACGCCAACACGCATAATTTTCATGAATCCGTTAGGATTCAAACGTTTGTAGAAATCATAAACACGCATAATTTTTCATAAACCTACATCATTTCAAAATGCGTTATGACATTTTACAAACATACGAATCCTACGGATTCGGGACATTTGTCTGTGCTGCGTTTCTACAAACGTATGAATCCTAACGGATTCATGGGCAATCGGCTCGTTTGTTTTTCTACAAACATGCGAATCCTAACGGATTCATGAACATTGTGCGCGTTGCGTTTTCTACAAACGTGTGAATCCTAATGGATTCGGGTTTAATCGAAAAATTTGAAAATATATCGTTCATCATACGGCACTTCAAATTTTTCTAAAAAATCCAAATATTCTTCTCGAAATGACACCTTTTTATGGTGTTCTTCTTGATTCAAAACATATTTATAGACCTTATCCATTTGTGAACGGCTGTATGAAAATGCGCCATAGCCGTCTTGCCATTCAAAATAAAATGGCGATAAATGATTGTCATTGACCCATTTATTGGTCGCTTTTTTTGTTTCACGCACAATGTCGGGTATCGGTATTGTCAAATCATGATAGCTGAAGAAAATATGAATATGGTCTTCAACACCACCAACGGCTAATATTTTTTGACCTTTTCCTTGTACAACACCCGTTGTGTATCGAAATAAATCTTGCCGCCACGATTTGTCAATTAATGCTTCTCTGTGTTTGACCGCAAAGACCGTTTGAATATAAATCTGACTATACGTGTTTGCCATGTTTTCTGATTTTTGTATGTTTAACTAATCGTTTTGATATGCTTTTCTAAAAAATACTGACGGGGTACTAAAAACGCCCCAACAAGTCGAAACCTGTTGGGGCGTTTTGGAAAACATATCCTTAGCCTTTCACAGATTGTCGAACAATCGGTAAATAGAAATCGGACGTATGATAATGGGCGATGTTAAAGTCATTCCTCCCTCGATTTTAATTTTGAAAGCGCAAAAGTACATTTTTTTTCTTTTTTTAAGGAAAATACTGAGGGGGTATATTTTGATTAAAAATATAGTTTTATCGAAATATTGGGCAATTCTATGGGTTGAGTCGTTATTTCAC
>JANMJN010000440.1:0-5245 GCA_031371355.1 Saprospiraceae bacterium | reverse complement strand
CAATGAGATGATAGCCCCAATCTTCTAAAACATGGTCAAGTTGCTCTTTCACATCGTGCACAATATCGCGGCGCAAGCCCAATATTTCCGCTTGTTTGCGTGTCGCGACATAACCGCGAACAGAACCTTCGACAGTTCTGATGAGCGATTGCATAAAATTGGCATCGTTGATAAACTTGAACGCAGCACGTTTCACCGTCTCCTCATTGTCGTCCATGACAGCAAAAATGATGAGTGTTTTGAAATGCACATTCGCTTGGTCTTGCGTAATGGCTTGAAATTCAATCTCTACGGACTTGTTTTGCGTAGAAATACGTCTAAATACTTGCTCAATAAACGGTATCCGAAAGTTCAGCCCCGGGCGCATCATACGTTGATATTTACCGAAAATTGTCACCACAGCGACAGTCCCTTGTTGAACACTTACGAATGCACCCGTTCCAAGCAAAGCAAGCACAATAATGATATAAATTCCCATATTTGACTTTTTTAAAAAATTTGGTTTAGAAAAAAATGGTTTGACTATTAAACAGCTATAAAGGAAAACCCTTTTATTGAAATTTGCTAAAATTATAGAGGTTTTTGGTAAAAATACTGTCTAATGCACGTTTATAACCTCACGCACATACCTTTGCAAATCAGGAAAAAACAAATTAAATTCTGTATCAAATTCGGCTAAATACATTTCTAAATGTGCTGCTGCATTCCCAAAATTGCCAGGGAAAGCAGTCGATTTTTCAATCCTCAAAAAAGCTTCGTTCAGCCCCTTATAGGTTGTGTATTTCATCAACCAGTCATCTGCAATCATGTGTGGCAGACGATTTTTTAATTTAATAGGCAGTTCTAAATGCCTATCTGTCAATAATTTATACATTTTATCTATAAAAATACGGATATTGCCATTCCATAAAGCCGTGTCTCCAACAGCATATTTTTCCCAGTTTTTAGCTAACAAAAAATCGTAATAAACGTCAACAATCACAGGCGAATATTTGTGGTGAAAAGGATGAAGCCGCCGCGTACTTTGCTTGACAACAGGATGGGTATCTGTAAACGCATCAATCGCTCGATGCAACATAATGCCTCTTTTGACCCCCTCAGTAAATTGCGGTAATTCGCGGTTTGAGATGAAATCTGCTACGAAATTGCCAATAGCTAAGTCTTCGTTGTCACCTGAGAGAAAAAAATGGGCTAAGTGGTTCATAGGTAAGGGTTGATTTTTTATTCAAAAATACTGATTTCCCTCGAAAAACAAAACAATGTTTCCAAATGATTACTTCATTTCCAAGTTTTGTCTAAATTTGCTTGCGACACGTATATATATATAAGCTGTCTGTTCATTTTTATTAAAACCAAACCTGCCAGATGACATTTGGCGTTACTTCTTAATCTATGAGAGACACAGCCGTTTCCAAATCATACCTTAATGTCCTCCCTTTGGGTGACGATAAACTCGATATGTTTGCCGTTTTTAATGGTATTCACCCTCAAATGACGAAGTGGACAGAGCTTTTTTATAATCAAACAACGTTTGAGACAGACATTCATGCCGAGTTTCACAATTCAGAACAGTTTCGGCAGTTCTATTTTGAAACTAAAAACATACAAAAAACGCGCGGTCAAAATCCTTTTGGCTTCGGTTTCCCCTTTATTTTTGATACGGATACTGAGGGGGGTGCAATTGCGGCACCACTTTTTATTTGGTATCTGAATATCAAGCCGCATCCGACACGCCGCGATTCGTGGTTGCTGTCTTATGAAGACAATGGAACGGTTGCGGTCAATGAGTATCTCGTTGAGCATTTTCGTCAAAAGCATGGACTTGACTTATCAGAACATTTAGGTGCGTATGTTCAAAATCCACCATTTTCTTATTTGGGTTTTCAGGCTTTTTTGAAAGATTTGGCGACAAAGATCAAATTTCCTTTGCAAGATATCAGTCCTACAATTATTCAATGCCCTTCTGCTAAATATGCTCAGGAATTGGGTGAAAAAGGGCATATCGCATGGTGCGGTGCGGTCGGTTTGTTTCCGCATCCAGACGGTTCTTTGCAAGAAGCTGACACAAAAGATATTGATTTTCAAAATTTTACGTGGACGGCTGAACACGTACATGAGTTCACAGTGCTGCCCGAAGACCTGTATCAACGCACTGCTTTACGCACTGTTTTACGGAATAAAATTACTCAGGTTGAAGGTGGACATGGCACGGGTAAGACTCATTTAGCAACGAATATTTTGCTCAATGCCTTGTCAAATGGTCAAAAAACGGCTGTTGTTGCCGATGATGTAGCGAGTTTGATGCAAATTCAAAATGAATTGGTCAATCTCGGTTTGGGCAATTTGACTTTTTTGTTAAAAGATATTTATCAAGACAAAAACCTGTTGCTTGATGTCATACGCAAAGACCAGTCTAGTAAATCAGTTGATTTCAAGGAAGAAGAATTTAAAATTGCGTTGAAACAAGCACGGCGCTATTTGGCAAAATCGGATGACACTCACCACACGCTCGGGCAACCGATTTTTGGCGATGAAAATTTTGCGGAAGTCGTTGGTCATTATTTGGCAAGCCAAAAAAAAGCAGGACGTGAATTGTTGGCAAATCATTTGAATCCATCTGATTATACGTTTACAAAAAATGAATATGAGCGACTTAGGGCTGAAATTGAGACGAGTGAGGAGCTTTATCAGAATGTCAATACCTTGAAGCACCCCCTCAGTAATTTGCACCCTGCGGCATTTGCTGATGAAAAAAGTGAAGCAAGTCGAGATGATTTGAATGAAAAACTAGCCCTTTTTATCGAAAAATTTAAAGCCTTACACCATAGGCATATTGCCGTTTATGACGCTTATGCTCAAAAATTGATGAATCATTATGAAGGGTATTATGTCGAACAACGCGGTCAATTGCGGCATTTGAAAGAAGCCAATTCAGATTATGAGTTTCAATATGGCGACGCGTTCAAAAGTTCTAATGTATTCAGAGTCAGTGGGTTATATGCCAGTTCATTGTTTAGCGATAGGTCAAAAAATATACTAACGGCTAAAGAGGAAGCCTTTAATCGATACGATGAATTGGTTGAAACATATAATACACGTAGGTATTTTACCCACGAGTTTTTGAAAGGTTCTGAAAGAAAAGATTTCGAAAAACTCAAGCTCAACCTCGACACTTTTGAATCTTTACTGAGGGGGTGGCGAAAAGCATTGCCAAACAATGTGCAAGAGGAATTGCAGCGATTGAATTCAAAAACAGCACAGTATTTTGACAAATCGCTTGCTGCAGAAATTTTACAGCTTGAAACCGATCTCGACAAACTTTTGACGGAAATCAATGAGACCGATATTTATACCGAATCGCTCGGGCATAAAATGTTGACGCTGCCTAAACGGATGCTTTTTGTAGAAGAAACGATTGAAAAACTCGAGGAAACGCAGCTTAATATGCGTGATTTCGAAACTTTTTATGGCTGGCAAAGGTTTTGGATTTCATTGCCTGACAATGGGCATCGCCTCATCGCTGCCTTGACAAAAGTTAAGCCAGAAGATTGGACGGCTGCATTCGATAGTTGGTATTTTCACAATACACTACTTGTTCATTATCAATCTGATACGGCTGGAAATGATGCATTGATGCATGATATGAATGAGGTAGAAGACCGCTTACGCATCTTAATGCCTGCTCAAATTGCCTCAATGTGGAACGACCGAAGGAAGGTGGCTATCAAGGAAATGAAGCAGAAAAATCCGGAGGAATGGCAATTGTTTTTCAGTTCTAAGAATCTGAAATTAGCCAAAACCAAATATTTGAAGGACATACTGAGGGGTTCGATAAATACGCTTACGGAAGTCTATCCTGCTCTTTTGGTGACACCACAAGTCGCTACCCAAATCATTGAAGGAGACGGAAAAGAATTTGATTTAGTTATTTTCGACAATGCACAAAGCATTGACACAGAACAGGTTGTGCCGATACTTAGGAATACTGAGGGGGCGGTTGTTTTGACGGAAGATGCTTCTGTTCCCAACTCAATAGCTGCAAAATTGAAACAAAAAGATGCTGCTGTGGTTCGTCTCAACTATTTACATCGCTCGTTGAGTGAAACAACAAGGCGCATTAATCAGTCCGTTTTTTATCCCAATTTGGACATTCCTTTCCGTCAACGAGCGGCAGAGCAAAGTGTAGATGTCCGTTACGTCAAAAGCAATTATTCTGAAAAAGCGCGGGTCAATGAAGCCGAAATAACAGAAATTGTTGAATTATTGAAAGAAATTTCGGCAACACCTTTTAATACTTATCCACGTATTGCGATTGTGACAATGACAAAACAGCAGCGCAATACTTTGAATATGACACTTCTTAATATCGTTCAAAAAACGCTTTGGGGTTGGGAGAAAATTGAACGCCTGCAAAGTAACGGCTTGACGATTTTGAATATTGACGAGTTGGCAGGTCTGCAATTTGATATTTTGGTTGTGAGTGGCACATTCCCCGATTTTGATAAAATGGGTTTCCCGAAACGGGAATTTCGACAATTACTGAACTGTTTTACGCAAAAACTCTATTGGGTTAACTCGATACCACGCGAAGTATTGGTCAGTTCGGCAGCAAGTAGAGATTTTGAAATGCCTTTTTTAATGTCCAATTTGATTCTACTTGCCGAAAATTTGGCGCAAGGAAAGACCCCTCAGTATGAAGCGATTTTTAGTCAGTTAAGGTCATTGTACAGCAAGCCAAAACCTAAAAAATCATCGTTTTTTGTCAATGAAGTCATCGCGTCTTTATCTGACCTTGTCGAGCCAAAGCGTCTGAAAACGAACTTTATGATTGAAAATCAAACGTTTCCGTTTGTCATTTTGCCTGAAAATGATGAGGATAAAGCCATCGTTATACGCATTGATGGTAGATTGAGTACAGAAACCACGTATTTTAATGCTGATTGGGAACGGCGTATGTTGCAGGATTTGGAACGTTTAGAGGTGCGTGTGCTGTCTGTTTGGTCTTACAATTGGTGGAAAGACGCAAAAGGGGAATCGGAAAAGTTGTCGGGAGAGATTAAGGCAACATCATCTGCTTTTAATAAATAAATCCCTACTTTTGCCCTTCAATTTCAAATAATACAAACCCTTTTTATGTCAAATTCAGCTTATAAAATCGTCGGAGGCAATCCGTTGCACGGCGAAATTACATGTTATGGTGCGAAAAACTTCGCTACAAAAGCCATGATTGCCACTTTACTTGGCT
>JANMJN010000334.1:0-2237 GCA_031371355.1 Saprospiraceae bacterium | reverse complement strand
CTGAAATAAGAACAAAAACAAATTTTCTGCTTAAATTTTATTCATTCTTATTGAGTCCAAAATCATTATTATATTTTGAACAGTTATTTTGTCAAAAATAGGTGTCGCTCATTTGTCGTTTAACAATATCAAAATACCCTTAAGCATTTTAGTATTTTATCTAAACATAAAAACAGAATAAAAGAATACAAAAAAGCATATTTATACATTACTCTCTAGTTATTTTTATTTTTAAATCATTTAAAAGAAAAAAAAATGTCGTCTGCAAAAAAAAATCAACAAGGTTACGAAGCGTTATTAAAAGATTATGAACGCGCTCAAGCTCAATTCACTCGCACACAATTAAGTGAAAAAGCAGCTAAAAAGAACTTAAAAAAAGCCATTAAAGGTGATGCATCTAAAAGTGAAGTAGAGGTTTTACGTCTTGAACTCGAAATTGCTAAGTCAAAACGAAAAGGGCGCAAAGCGGGTGCTGCCATAGCCAAAGCCCTTATGAAACAATGGATAAAAACCAATGCAAAAGGAAAGAAATCATATAAATTAACGATTCGGGAAGAAATACCAGTACCCACACCTATTGAAGTTGTTGAGACAACTGAAGGCGTAAAAACAAAACGTCCATACAACCGCCGCGTAAAAACAGATGCTGAAATACCTACTGTCGGGGCTCCCAAAACGAAAGAAGCCAAAGCTGGGCAATATGCTTTGATCGAGCCGGCTCCTGAAGAGATAGAAGCCAAACCAGAGAAAAAAGAACGTACACCGCGCCGCAGTAGAGCCGAAGCGGCGGCTGAAAGAGAAGCTGCACAAGCTGCTTTGAGAGAAAGAGGGGATGATTTTTCAATAATCGAAGGAATAGGTCCTGCAATGACGGATTTTTTGCACAGCATTGATATCCGAACATTCTCTGCTTTAGCTGCTACTGATGCCTTTGTTATTAAAGATCAATTGGTCGCACGTCGTAATTTTATTGCCGACCCTACTACTTGGGGAAAACAAGCGCAATTGGTTGTTGACAACAATTGGGAAGCTTTGAAACAACTTCAAGAGTCTTTGAAAAAAACGCGTTCATAGTTTTTCGTTTCTTGATACTAAAAAACCACTATTCTCAGTTTGGGATTAGTGGTTTTTTTTTGTGGTGGATACCCCCCTCAGTATTTTTAATGCTTTCTTAAAGAATACGACATGCGTGGCTACTACAAATAATTGTCAGAGAACTAATATTTCACTCATTATTCTAAATGTAAAAAAAGATGAAACAACACACATTATTATTAATATCATTCGTAAGTCTATTATTCCTACAAAGTTGTGCTTCCGCCAAACAAAATGCTTGGCTCAAAGCGCACCGCACGGCACTCAACCAACTGGCTGATGGCAATATGAAAACGGAAGAAAAAGTCGATGGTCTTTTGAGTGATTATGTCGTCTTGATGGACGAGGGTTTGAAATTTGTCAATCCTGTCAAAGGTGTGAAATACATCAAAAAATATCATGCCCAAAACGAAGCGGCGATGAACAAAATCGTCAGTGTTAGTAACAATTGGGTTAACAATATGGACGATATGCAAGCCGTTGGATTGGGCATTAGAGTCGTTCAAAAGCCTTATATCCGCAGTTTTATTGAGCTCGTCCCTAAATTTAAAAAGAAATACGAAACCTATCGGTTCATTCTGGATATGACCGGCAAAGTCGCTGGTGGCTTTGGTAAAATTGGCTCAAAAGTCATTGGGCTTTAAATAGTGGATAATGTAAAATGTAAAATGTAAAATTTTTATACATTTTACATTTTACATTTTACATTTTACATTATTTAAACAAAACCTTACCCATTTTCAAACGTCCGTCTTGGTCTTCGATGCGATAAAGATACACCCCTGATTGCAAGCCGTTGCGTTCAATATCGAACATCTGACCGACTATCAAGGCTTCATGTTGCACAACACGACCTAAGACATCAAAAAGCGTAAAACGAAGGCGGGATACTGAGGGGGGCATTTTAAACGTCACTTTGTCCGTTGCAGGATTTGGATATACATGCACATCTTCGATTTCAGTGATATCTTTCGACCGCGCAAGTCCCGTTGTATCGTTTGTGTACATTGCTATCATAACTTGCATTTCGTCGTCGCTGGTGGGCCCAAAAGTCACGCCCGCCGCACCATTGTTTTTCCAATATGCTTCATGCGTAAATCCTGTTGACATCGCTAATGGGTTGAGTGGCTGGAAATAACGCA
>JANMJN010000382.1:0-2086 GCA_031371355.1 Saprospiraceae bacterium | reverse complement strand
TGTTTTTTCAACAATGCCTTTGTTCCATTCATATTTGAATGGGTCTTCCCTGTTAGAATATTTTTCAAGGAATTTCTCAAGGCTTATCATTTTTTTGATAGGACTTGGTTTTGATTGAACAAGTGTAGCTGCTGACATTTTTTTTCTTTTTTTTACAAAAAAAGTTCTTTTACAGCATTTTGTAAAGCCTAAAACAAACTTTCAATGATTTTATCAGCCGTCATACCTTCCGCTTCTGATTTGTAGTTAGGGACGATACGGTGACGCAACACATATTTTGCAATCGCTTGAACATCTTCAATATCAGGTGAGTATTTACCCCGAATCGCTGCATGGCATTTTGCACCCAAAACCAAATATTGCGAAGCCCTCGGACCCGCACCCCAAGAGATATAATTATTGACCATTGCCGTCGCTTTTGGTGTATTTGGGCGGGTCTTTGAAGTAAGACTTACAGCGTACTCCAACACATTGTCTGCAATCGGAATTTTGCGCACAAGTTGCTGAAAACCAAGTATTTGTTCACCTGTTACGATATGATTCAATTCAATAGATTTGCCTGAAGTGGTGGCTTTTACAACCGCAATTTCTTCCTCATAACTTGGATAATCCAACGGGATATTGAACATAAAACGGTCCAATTGTGCCTCTGGCAATGGGTAAGTGCCTTCTTGTTCAATCGGGTTTTGCGTCGCCAAAACGAAAAAAGGTGATGGCAAAATATGGCGATCTCCCGCAACCGTCACACTGCGCTCTTGCATCGCTTCGAGCAAAGCCGCTTGTGTTTTGGGCGGTGTTCGGTTAATTTCATCTGCCAAAACGATATTGGCAAACAGAGGACCGCGATTGAATTTGAAATGCCGGTCTTCGCCCAAAATTTCAGAACCTGTAATATCCGAAGGCATCAAGTCGGGCGTGAACTGAATCCGCTTGAAGTCCAAGTCCAATACCTCTGAAATCGTCGAAACCAACAAGGTTTTCGCCAATCCTGGCACACCGACCAATAAACTATGACCATTAGAAAACAAAGAAATGATAACGGCACGGACGACATCATCTTGTCCGACAATCACTTTGCCAATTTCTTTTGTGAGGTTTTTGTAAGCCAGTGCGAGCGCATCTACTGCCTCCACATCTGACCGATAAGCTGTTGTTGCTGACATATTTTGTCCTTAATCGTTATTGAGTTATAAAAAAACCATTTGTTATAGGGTCATCTGTCATTAATGAACGTATTTACGATTGACCCTATGGCTATTGACAAATGACACTTCTAAACGTTGCGAAACATGACTTTGTTTCACAAAAACAGGTCATTCGTCTCGCTGTAAAAGTCTTACATCTTATTTACATTGCCAAACCCATTCAGACAAATCGTATTTTTTCTTTGTATAAAAAAAATGCCACCATTCGGTACGGATACCATTAAAGCCTACTTGCGCCATGACCCCCCTCAGTAATTGACGGTTTTCTAAGACATTTTTAGGCAAATTCCTATTGTCTGAATGGGCGCGTTCCGTAAAATTATCGAATTCTGTTCCCATATCCAACTCTTTGCCTGCTTTGTCAACGATGGTCAAATCGGCTGCTAAACCGCGGGTGTGTTGCGACCCTTTCCACGGCGGCGTGACGTAACTCGCATTCGGTACCTTGTCCCACAGACGTTGTTGATAAGGACGCGGACGGTAACAATCGAACATTTTCAAACCGCCATAGCCTTTGTCTTTCAACACTTTGTGTGCTTTTTCAATCGCTTTTGCCGCTTCAGGACGTAGGAAACAACGAGCGCAATCGTACATGACAGCCTTCGTAAAATTGTTCTTAGTGGCATAACGCATATCAATTTTAAGGGTATTGTCGAGCAACGTCAATTCTATCCAATTTTTCGTATTATAGTCCACAACGGCTGTGTTACTCGTTTTTTGAGCACAGCAATTGAAGAAAAACAAGCAAAATACTGAGGGGTATGCAAACAACTTTGCGAAAGTTTGAAACTTTCGTAAAGTTTGTATCCATTGCTCATCATGTCCTATTTCCCTGATTTTACTATCCTCGAAAGATATTATAGTCGTTTCATTATTCATTT
>JANMJN010000370.1:0-2621 GCA_031371355.1 Saprospiraceae bacterium | reverse complement strand
GTCCACATGCTTGAAAAGATTTTCTTTTTCATCAAAATCCTCTGTTTCAATGGCTTCAGTGCGTACTTTTTCGATTTCAGCATCAATTTCAGACAAATAATCGGCGATTCTTTCTCTAAATTCTATTGTTTTGTTCCGTACCTCGTCATGACTGAGGGGGTGCATCGCTTCGTAAAAACTATTGATTTCGTCAACCAAGGGTTGATAGGTGGCTAAGTCTTTTTCCAGTTTGGTTTTAACGCCAAAGACTTTTTTTATTAAATTAAACATCTTTTTTATTGATTATTTTTATTATTAAATAATGACTATTGGATTGATAGTCAATGATTTGTATTGATTATTGTTGAATGATTAATTGCCTAATTGCTCTCATTGATGAACGCTTGTCTATCAGCAACAGACAATAATTAATAGACAATCAGCAATAATCAATCAAGTTAAGAAGGGAATCTTAGGACGGACAAACCGCTTACCGTTTTGGATAACAGGTTTTGATTCAGAAAAGATGATAGCTGCAGTCGGTTCAACGGTTTTGATGGCGACATCAGCGGATGTATAAAGCGTTTCCTTTTGGTTCAAATAAAAAACATGACTCAATTTTTCACTCCAAGCGTACTGTTGAGCAGCAGCAACAACCACCTTTTTGGCAAACAACTCGCCTCCAGTCTGCATCTCCGCAGCTTTGTGTGGATACAAGATGTAAAATCCCAAAAGGGCTATCAGATTGAGTTCTTTCATTTCGAAAATAAAAATTGAGCAAAAATACTTCCCGATTATTTCGGGATTCTATGAAGAGCGGTCGTTTTGTAAACGCCGCGCAAAGGTAAAAAGTTTTTTCACCTTTAAATATAAAGTTGTGTTAAAGCTAAATTCGTGCCGAGAGGGTTTGTATGACAAAATGGCAGTTACTTTCTTTTTTTCAAAAAAACATGCTTCAATTCACTTAAAGGTGAAATAAAATGATTTATTTTGTAAAAAATATAAGCATCCATCAAGTTTGAAATGGTTAAATTAGCCAAACTATCAGGTAGAAAAACGACGATTTATTCCGCTATTTTAGATGATAATAAACAAACATTATTTGACAACTTTCTACTTGAAAACCGTACAGAGCATCTTGAAGAATTACAATATATTCGCTCACAGCTAAAAACAATTGCTCATGTAACAGGTGCAATTGAAACCTTTTTTACAAAATATGAAGGAATAAAAGTAGGCGAAGAAGTTTATGCATTATATCGTCGAAATCTCAGACTTTACTGTTTTCGACTCGGAAAAAGTATTATTTTGTTAGGTGGCGGTGGATGGAAAGAAGTGGCTAAATGGCAGGATGACCCTAAATTATCGCAAGAAGTAAATTATGTACGGCACATTGCTAAATGCCTTGACCAGCGGATTAAAGACCGTGAAATTTGGTGGAATGACATTGAGTTGGAAGGTGATTTTATCTTTGATGACGATGATTTGGATTAATACTAAAATATTTATTTTTTAAAATATACAAAAATACAATTCAACATGAAAAAAACGGCTCGCGTTTATGAAAGTGTTATTTTAGATGATTTTATAGCACTCGACAATCCAGAATTGACAGCTATAGTAGAAAAAAAAATGCGACTTGCTGCAAAAATCTATGATGCCATGCAAGCACAAAAAATAAGCAATAAAGTATTTGCTGAATCTCTCCACGTAAGCCCTTCGCTTGTAACTAAATGGTTAAGTGGACAACATAATTTTACGGTGGACACACTCGTAAGAATCGAACAAATTTTGAGTATTGAGCTGATAAACTCAGAAAGAATGGCTGCTTAAATGCTATTTTTAATTTACTTTGTTTTGCTCTATTGGAAAACTATCCTAACTTTTTCCTTCATTTATAAACTCCAAACGCCCCCCCTCAGTATTTTTGCATAAAAAATACTCGACTCATGCAAATTCTATTAAAAAAGACAAAAGCGATTCGCTTTTATCCAACTGCCTTTCTCATCGCCCTTGCTGTGTTGCTACAGGCTTGCGGCAAAAAAGACCTCCGAGACTATTATTTTCCGCTCAAACAGTTGAAAGAACAATCTAAGGTGTATGAATATAAAATCTCAACGCCGGATACATCATTCACGATTTATTGGTATTATCAAACCATTGTGCAAGCAGATTCCGTTTACCTCGTGGGCAATTGTTACGATGCGGGTTTTCATCCGTTAGTCCTTATTCGCGAAGCGCAAGTCGCAAACGGCATGAAACTCAAAGAATTGATATATTATGGTGTCAATACTGAGGGGTATGCTGTCCAAACAACAGCAACGATTGAAGGCGGGGCAGTTTTTCCTTTTCAACTGACCGATGATAAAAGCGTTTTTGTGAATGTTGTCAAATATTCAGACCCGAAAGATTCGACAATTATGACAACATTGACCCGAAATAGACGTTTTTTACAAGATACGTCTTACAATTTTAAAGGTAAAAATGTAGATGCCGTCGATTTTGAAATGAAAGAAGAGCAATCGGAGCAGAATAATAAAAGCGGCGGTTGGACGCATATTTATCCGATTCAAGAGATTTATGCCAAAAACATTGGTCTTGTTTATACAAAACGCTCTTTAGATAAGGGTGCAAATTTTGAA
>JANMJN010000343.1:0-5494 GCA_031371355.1 Saprospiraceae bacterium | reverse complement strand
TCCTTTTCCGACAATTTGATGTCGTTTTTACAACTTATCATTAATACAACGCTAAAAATGACCAATAACCAATGACTGATGATTTTCTGACTAATCTGTTTTTTCGATTGCATAAACTAAAATATAATTTTTAATTTTTTGATAATAGATATCGAACTGATGTAAGAGATGGTCTTTCTCAATAGACCCCTCAGTAATTTTCATCACATGCGCTGTTTCATTCAACTTGTAGTCAAAAGGCTTAATGATTAGGTGTTTTCTAAAGTCCATCGCCTTGTGACCATAAGCTTTAAAAAGGGCTTCTTTGGCTCCCCAATAAACGTGCAGATGTTCCAAACGATTGTTAGGGTCAAGGCTTTTAAATTTATTTTCATTCATTACCCGCCAAGCCACACGCTCCACTTTCGATGTAAGATATTGAATATCAATGCCTACTACATGCTCACTGACAATACAAGCCACATAATCACCTGAATGGCTCAAAGACAAATGTAAGTTTGAGTCTTTAAAAAAAGGTTTTCCGTTTTCATTTTTTTCGATAGTAAAAGCCCAACCTGTCAACTGACGTACCAACAATTTGCCAGCCAGTTTTTCTAATTTTTTACGACCTGTCGCTGCTTCTATTTCAATGCGTTCTGAATCCGACAAAGACAGCTTCTGAAGAAAAAAATCTTCATCTTCTGTCAAGTACCAGAGACCCAAACGTCCATGAGGTTCTGTGATGAGATATTCTTGTAGAGGCATTTTATGTACTTATTTTATCGCGAAGCCGCAAAAGTACAACAAAGGTCTCGGTTTAAGAACTGTTAAAGGTTATGTATGGTCTTTTACAAATTAGATGAACACAGCAAGTAAGTTTTCTATCTTTGTCAACTATTTTTTTTATTCAAAATTGAAATATTATAAAATAACAAACCATAAAATAATGAAAGCCAACACTTTAATTTGTATTAACTTAATCATTTCTACCCTCTTTTCCTGTCAAACGAATAAAGAAACGGGTGTTTCTCTTGTCGTCATCAATGCAAAAGTTTGGACAGGCAATGCTGCACAACCTTGGGCAGAATCTATTGCAGTCAGTGGCGATAGCCTTGTTTTTGTCGGCGATACTGAGGGGGGTAAAAAACTCGTCGGCTCAACAACAAAACTTATTGATGCTCATGGGCAAATGGTCGTTCCTGGGTTTATTGACAGTCATGTTCACTTTCTCGATGGTGGTTTCAATTTGTCATCGGTTCAATTGCGCGATGCGAAAACTAAAGCAGAATTTATCAAACGTATTGCCGATTTTGCTAAAACGGTTCCCGAGGGTACTTGGATTATTGGTGGCGATTGGGATCATCAAAATTGGGGTGGCGAATTGCCCGAAGCCGCTTGGATTGATTCCGTTACACCACACAATCCCTTGTGGCTCAACCGTTTAGATGGTCACATGAATTTAGCGAATACGGCAGCTATGCGTTTAGCGAATATTTCGGCAGCGACTAAAAACGTGGCGGGTGGTGAAATCATCCGCGATGCTAAAGGCAATCCAACTGGCGTTTTTAAAGACAATGCGATGAACTATATCTATAAAGTTGTCGCCGATCCGCCTTCTGAATTAAAAGACCTTGCTTTAGAAAATGCCATGAAATTTGTCGCCTCAAAAGGTGTCACCAGCGTTCAAAATATGGGTAGTTGGGACGAATTAGCAACCTTCCGACGCGCTCAAAAACGGGGTACTTTGACCACACGAATTTATGCAAACGTACCCCTCAGTACATGGGCAACCTTGCGCGATGAAGTTGCAAAAAATGGGTATGGCGACAAATGGTTGCGTATCGGCGGACTAAAAGGCTTTGTGGACGGCTCGCTCGGTTCACACACCGCAGCAATGCTTGCACCGTTCAGCGACAAGCCAACGGACAGCGGTTTTTATATTACGCCACTCGATTCGCTTTTTCAATATACGCTGAATGCCGATAAAAATGGGCTGCAAGTGATGGTTCATGCCATCGGCGACAGAGCGATAAGGGAGCAACTCAATATTTTTGAAAAAGTCGAAAAACAAAATGGCAGCCGTGATCGCCGTTTTCGCATAGAACACGCACAACATATTGCACCTCAAGATATAGCGCGTTTCGCTACGCTAAAAGTCATTCCAAGTATGCAGCCTTATCACTGCATTGACGATGGGCGTTGGGCTGAAAAAGTCATCGGTTACGAGCGTTGCCGCACCACTTACGCCTTCAAAAGTCTGATAGATGTGGGCGTTCAACCCGCATTTGGCAGCGATTGGTTTGTTGCACCCCCTACGCCTTTGGAAGGTATTTATGCTGCGGTGACACGCCGAACTTTGGACGATAAAAACCCCAATGGTTGGATTCCAGAACAAAAAATTACCGCCGAACAAGCTCTTCGTGCCTACACGATGGGTGCAGCAACAGCTTCTTTTGAAGAAAAAATTAAAGGCTCGCTTGAAGTCGGAAAATTGGCAGATTTTGTTGTTTTAGAAAAAGACATAACAAAAATTGCACCTGAAACCATTCGGGATGTGCGCATCATAGCAACTTTCTTAGGTGGAAAAGCCGTTTTTGAAACTAAGTAAGAAACTAAGTAAAAGGCTTTAATTTATTGATTATCAACATTTACGAAATTTTTGAAATTTCGTAAATGTCTATTATTCCGAAATTTACATCATTCTGAATTCAAAAAAAAATATGCTAAAAAAAGTATTACTCACAGGAGCAGATGGCTTCCTCGGCAACAACATTGTCCGAGAATTATTGAGTCGTGGTTACGAAGTTAAAGCGTTTATTGAACCTACTCGTCAACCCAAAACCCTCGAAGGATTGCCCAATTTGACGTTTTTTCGAGGTGATTTGTTGAATCCTTCAGATGTGGAACAAGCGATGGAAGGCTGCCCTTTCGTCATTCATGCAGCCGCAAATACGACTGTTATTCCAGCTCGATCTGAAATCATTCGGCGGGTCAATCTCGATGGCACGCGGCATATTATTTCAGCAGCAATTAAGCATAAAATACAACGATTGGTGTTTATTGGCACAGCCAATACCTTTGGTTTTGGCACGAAAGAACAGCCTGGATACGAAGGTTTGCCTTATAATGGTGCTCAATATGGCTTGGATTATATGGACAGCAAATATGAAGCGTTTCTCGAACTTATGAAGGCGGTTAATGAGCAACAACTGCCTGCTGTTGTCGTCAATCCAACTTTTATGCTCGGACCTTACGATGTCAAACCGAGTTCAGGTGCGATGATTGTCAACCTTTATCATGGCAAAATACCCGGCTATTCAAGTGGCGGACGTAATTATATTTATGTCAAAGACGCCGCCTGTGGTGTGGTCAACGCTTTAGAAAAAGGTAAAATTGGTGAAAGTTATATATTGGGCAACGCCAATTTGTCCTACAAAGAAGCTTTTTTTCACATCGCAGACACGATTGGGGCAAAACGTCCGTCCATCTATTTCCCAGCATTTGTCACCAAAGCGTTTGCGTTATTATTGACTTTTATTGCCAAAATGCAAGGAAAACTGCCCAATATCAGCTATTCAATGGCTAAAATTGGTTGTGATGGACATTATTTTACAGCCGCCAAAGCCATAAGAGAAATTGACTTACCTCAGACCCCCCTCAGTATTGCCATCCGTGAATCGTATGAATGGCTACGGGACAATGATTATTTGGATAAAAAATAACAAAATGCTTAAAGATAAGGTCATCATCATCACTGGATCAGGTGGCGGCATAGGGAAAACAACGGCTATCGAATTTTGTAAAAATGGCGCATCTGTCATGTTAAATGGGCGAAATGCCGAAAAATTAGCTCAAACAGAGCGTGAATTAACAGGCATGGGCTTCTCCGTTTCCTCGTTTGCAGCCGATGTAACAGACTTCGCAGAATGTCAAAAATTGGTCGAAAAAACCTTAAAAACCTTTGGTCGGCTCGACGTATTGGTCACCAACGCCAGTCTTTCCATGCGAGCCAGATTCGACGAAATGACTACCGAAGCGTTCAAAAAAGTCTTAGACAGCAATATTTATGGCTCTATCATGCCTGTCAAAGCGGCTCTTGATGCTTTAACAGCAACAAAAGGCAGTATCGTTTTCATTGGTTCAGTAGCTGGTTTTTATGGTTTGCCAACGGCTTCTGCCTATTCGACAGGTAAAACGGCTTTGACCGCTTTGAGCCAAAGCCTTCGTGCAGAACTGTCGTCAAAAGGCATACATGTCGGCATCGTTTATGTCGGTTTTACTGAAAATGATGCCGATAAGCAGGTTTTAGATGCCAAAGGTCAACTCGTCCCAGTTGCCCCTCGCATGAAATGGATTCAACAAACTCAAGAGAATGTCGCAAAATCTATTGTTAATTTGACAATTTGGCGTAGAAATCGTGTTGTTTTGTCATTTATTGGCAAATCATTGGCTTTTATTGTCCGATTTTTCCCATTCATTGTCCATTACAGTATTCAGTTGTCACAAAGGAAAATGAAAAATGAAAAATGAAAAATTTACTGAGGGGTGTCTTTTTTCACTTTTTGCATTTCATTTTTCACATAATAAGCATAAATTTGTAGAAAAATAAAGAAATGATGAGTCAATCAATTCCTATTCCTATCCCACAACAGAAAAAAGCCAAAATGTTGAAGTTCCCACAACCTAAACTATTGACTTTCAAAGACTACGAGCGATTGACACCGCCCGATAATGGCAATTATGAACTACACAACGGAAAAATCATTTTTATGCCATCACCACTTGAACAACACCAAACAGTCGCTTTTAAGCTGACTTTAAAACTCGGGAATCATATCGTAGAACGCAAACTTGGGAAACTATTGTTCGCTCCGATGGATACCATTTTGACACCCAACGACACGGTTCAACCTGACCTATTATTCATTTCAAAAGAACGTGAGCATATCATTGACCGACAAGTCAAAGGTGCGCCTGATTTAATCATCGAAATACTTTCGGGCAGCAATAACCCAAAAGAAATGAGTTACAAAAAATACATCTATGAGACAACAGGAGTGCGCGAATATTGGGTAGTAAATATTGATAAGCAAATAGTTACACAATATGAAAATGTAGAAGGTGAATTTATTATTCATAAAGTCGCTCGTTTGAATGATAATATCACGTCGTTTGTCATGGGCAATTTTCAAATAGAAGTGAATGATATTTTGTCTTAAAAATTTAAAAAATAATCATAGAACTTGCTTTGCAATACGATTTGCAAAGCAAGTTTTTGTTTTTATACTTAAAAAACAAAGCAAACAAATCGTACTTTCGCCCATTCGTGATTCGGGTATTCGTTAATTAGGTATCCGAATACACCAATACCGAATTAACGAATACCGAGTATCCGAATACCAAATATCGAAATATGAGCCATCATCCGAACAAACATATTCCTTATTGTCTAAACTGCCACTACCCTTTGGCGGAAATGGACAATTTTTGCCCAAATTGTGGTCAAAAACCAACA
>JANMJN010000333.1:0-1867 GCA_031371355.1 Saprospiraceae bacterium | reverse complement strand
TAACAGTTGCGACCAATTCCATATTTTTGATTGGGTGCATAGTGATAGCCCCACGAATATTAAAAATCTTAACCGTATCGTATATCACCTTGAAACGACGGTATTTATCAGCAGTATCCGCTAGAAACAAAGCTAAGTTTTGGTTGTTACTCCAACCTACTTGCGCTGAATAATCAAAAATCGGAATGGCACCTTTGATACCGCCATAAATGTCATTTTTAATAGTATTTTGAATTTTAAAACTATCTGGTTTGATGAATGGATTGTAGTTTGTCAAATTCTTATACGAGTTTTTCAAAAAATCGCCTTTCCAACCCACAAAAGCTTGAAGTTGATTGCCTGCAACGTTGGCAGAGGCTTCAATATCAGGTAGCGGTGTAAAAACGTCTTTGTTGGATACCAAATTTGCACCCGCACGGACGCTAAACCCTTCGCCTTTGTAGGTAAAACTCGGATTCAAATAGATATTATTCAAATCTTGGGTTTTATCAGACTTTGGTGCAAGCGTTGTAAACTCTGTACGCACCACAATACTGAGGGGGTGCTTTTCACTAAACCATTTCGTTGCTTCGGCTTTGATATTGAAATCTGTTTCTCTATTACCGAAGTTGTCGTTCATGTTATAGAAGTTCAAACCGAGACCGTAGTTAAAATCCGCAACAGTTCGAGCTGAATTATACGCCTTTGCACCCGCAGATATCGTATTGAAATACTGCTTAGTATCTGCTTTTTGAAACGTAAATTTATCATGGTTATAGCCATAATATTGGCGTGTATTGTTGTCAAAACCCAATTTGGCATCAATTGCCACACCCGCTTGTGCGTAAAATGTACCATTGGCTTCGGCATTGGTTGTCGCAAAGCTTTGATTTTCTAAGCCTTTGTTGTTATCTGCCGAATGATGTTTTACTTTTAAGCCCACCAAATAGGTCTTAGGGTCGCCAAAACGATACGCTCCTTCTAAATAAGGAGAGTTCGGCAAGCCATAACCCGCCTTCGCATAGCCTTGATACTGAGGGGGTAGCTTTTCCGTCTTTATAGCAATCGGACGCATACGCGGTGCGGAATAATCAACATTCAATATCTTGTTAGGAATAGTATATGCCTGTGCTTTTGTTGTCGTATCAACGGCGGGCAATACGGGTGCAACATTGATGCGCTCGGTTTCTAACAATTTGGCATCAAAGTTTTTGATAACGTCCTGCGTCTGCGAAGGCACATCTTTGCCTGGCTGTGCGATAATAGCAGACGGCACGAGGACGGATATATAAAGGAGATATTTATTTATCTTACTCATAAGTTTTTTAGATTTTAAGTTTAATTATCTTTATCCATGTCCAACAAACTATTGTTGGGGGCTGTGATACGACTTTTAACTGTTTCTTTCGTTTTCAAATTTTTGAGTTTCTGTTGTGCCTCAGCAACAATTTCCGGAAACCCTTTAACCCCTTCAATAATGGATTCTAAAGCAGCGCGTGCATTCACAAGGTCATTCTTTTCTGCATAAACATCGGCTTGAAGAATAACGGATTTGGCAGCCCAATATACTGAGGGGTTGTTCATAGATGCACGGTCAGCTTTACCCAATGCCACATCGAGATTCCGTTTTTTGTATTCAATCATAGCATCAAGATAACGGGATTCCGCTGTTTGATCATCATTACCACCCGCAGCAATTGTTTTTAAGAAAAACCCTTGTGCATTGTCGAGTTGATTGCGGTCAAATGCAATTTTACCGAGATGGTAATTCGCTTGTGCAATTTGAGATTTTGTTGCCCGCGCATTATTAGCCACTTTTGAACCGTATTCCAAAACGGCATCAGGTCTATTGCTCCGGTAAGCACTGCGTGCTGCCCACAGTTCTGCT
>JANMJN010000315.1:0-7039 GCA_031371355.1 Saprospiraceae bacterium | reverse complement strand
TAGACTCAATTACTTCTAAAACACCCGCACTGTCATAGCATTTGAGCAATCCATTTCCATTTTTGAATGTTCCAAATTCCAATATTCGACCATCTTTATGGAAACGTTCTTCAATATTCAATAACAATCCATTTCGGTACTCTTCTTTACTAAATAACTGCCCATTATCCCAATAAATAGTTTGCTGACCTGAACGTTTTCCTTCACTAAAATTGCAAACGCAGTGGGGATTACCATCAGAATAATAGGTCAAACGTTGACCATTTTCTTTACCCTTTTGAAATTGGCTCACTATTTTCAACTTGCCATTGGGGTGATAACTGTAGGAAAATCCGTCGTTTTTGAAAAAAGTTTTCCCTTGTTGCATCTCCCAACTACCATCTTTATGATAAAAGTATTGCCTCAAAAAAACCCGTTTATCATTGACTTTGAACTCCTCTAATGCCAATTTTCCGTTGCGGGAATACCTACTCACCATCAGCGTATCTTGAACAATGTCAAAAGGTTGTCCTTTTCGGTTTACATTTTGTAAAACACTTTCTTTAGTTGTGCGACAACTAATAACCAATAAACACAGCAAAATAAACCAATTTTTCATTTCTTAACAATGATTAGATTACCGTAAAATACTGAGGGGTATCAAAACTCATCGGTAACACAACCATTACTTGCCGTTGCAACCGTCTTTGCATATTTATACAAAACACCATTTGTCGCCACCAAAGGGCGAGACACATAAGCCGCACGGCGTGCCGCCATTTCTTCATCAGAAATAAGAACATCTAAACGGTTCGTAACGGCATCAATTCTGATGGTATCACCGTCTTTAACAAGAGCGATATTACCACCTGACTGTGCTTCAGGCGTAATGTGACCGACAACAAAACCATGCGTACCACCAGAAAAACGTCCGTCAGTGATTAATGCGACAGAATTACCCAAGTTAGCGCCCATGATGAGTGAAGTCGGTTTCAACATTTCCGGCATACCCGGACCGCCTTTTGGACCGATGTAGCGAATGACAACGACATCGCCCATGACAATTTTATTCGCTCGGATGGCATCGTTTGCTTCTTGTTCAGAGTTGAAAACTTTGGCTTTCCCTTCAAATATTTCTCCTTCTTTGCCTGTAATTTTTGCTACGGAACCTTCTAATGCCAAATTGCCATACAAAATTTGAATATGACCTTGAGGTTTAATCGGATTACTGAGGGGTCTCATAATCTCTTGTCCTTCAGGAAAATCAGGTGCGTCGACATAGTTTTCAGCGATTGTTTTACCTGTAACAGTCAAACAATCCCCGTGTAACATATTGTTTTTCAATAAAAACTTCATCACGGCAGGGATACCACCGATATTGAAAAGATCTTCAAAAACGTATTTTCCAGAAGGTTTGAGATTAGCTAAAAACTGCGTTATGTCAGAAAAAGCTTGGCAATCGTCAATTGTCCATTCCACACCTGCGGCTTTTGCCATTGCGATTAAGTGCATAACGGCATTTGTAGAGCCGCCCAAAACCGTTAACGTAACGAAAGCGTTTTCAAACGATTTGCGGGTCATAATGTCACGTGGACAGATATTTTTCTCTAATAAATTGCGAATAGCTGCGCCAACGCGGTCACATTCTTCACGTTTATCCTTGCTAACAGCAGGATTTGTGGCATTGCCCGGCAACGCCATACCCATCGCCTCAATAGCGGAAGCCATGGTGTTGGCTGTGTACATACCTCCGCAAGCACCCGCGCCAGGGATTGCATTGTGGACGACACCCCTAAAATCTTCGTCGGTAATCGTACCCGCTACTTTTTTGCCCAACGCCTCGAAAGCCGACACAACGTCCAATTTTTCACCTTTATAAAAGCCCGGTGCAATCGTGCCGCCATATACTAAAATCGAAGGACGATTGAGGCGCGCGATACCCATCATCGCGCCTGGCATATTTTTGTCGCAACCAACGACGGCTACAATGGCATCATAGTATTGTGCGCCCGCTACGGTTTCGATAGAATCTGCAATAATATCGCGGCTGACGAGCGAATAACGCATACCGTCCGTCCCCATCGAAATACCATCAGAAACGCCAATCGTATGGAAAATCAAACCCACTAAATCGGCTTTGTTGACACCTACTTTTATATCCGCAGCGAGTGAATTGAGGTGCATATTGCAAGGATTGCCTTCCCAACCCGTCGAAACAATGCCCACTTGTGCTTTTTTCAAATCTTCATCGGTCAAACCGATACCATGAAGCATAGCTTGTGAAGCGGGTTGTGTTGGGTCTTGGGTAACAACTTGGCTGTATTTATTTAGTTTTTCCACAAAAAATTGAATTTTAGAATTGATTTCACAATAAATTATTTCTCAAAAGTAGAAAGATGTCTGGTATTGAAACGGTCATTTAAAAAATTGGTTACGATGGTCAGCATTCGAGAATGGGTTTCAATCTATTGACAATCAACATTTTACCTGTTTTTTTTTCAAGCGTTCAAAAGGTGACTGAAAAGAGGCAGGATACTGAGGGGGGCTGTTTTTAATGAAAAAAGCCGCGTTGAACTGGTCAATGCGGCTTTTTTTATAAAATACTGAGGGGTACTATTCACAGAATCAACACATAACCATTGGTCGCCAAATTGCTAAAATCGTCGTAGCTGACCCAGATATAGCCGCCGTTGCCCCATTCACGTCCCCAGCTATTGAGTAATTCTACGGCTTTGCGCTCTTCGTCATAGCCGACGACGACGAGGAATTGTGTACCTGCTGGGGTCGTATTGCCCGATGAGACTTGCCAAAAACGGGTTTGACGTAAGGTTTTAAATTCATTGGTTATTTGCATTTCAACAACAACGGGATTGCCACGCATGATGGCTTTTCGGAGGTCATACAACTTCTGTTGGGGGCGTGTTGAGGACTGAAAAAGTTTGATATAATTCTTGATTTTATATTTTACGGCTGAATATACTGAGGGGGTCAAATTTGGTGAGTCGAAGGGCAAAATGGCTGCAGAAACAGTTCCAGTACTCCCCAAAAAATTAAGATTGTCTTCAACTGAACCTTGTGGCATTTGTAAACGTATGAAATCTGGGGATAAATTGTCTTTGTAGTTGTTGTTGAGATTGATATAATATTCGAGTGCATTTGCCAAGGCATAAGTAGCAGAATTAGCTTTTTTGCCTGCCAAACGGGGTGGCATCATGTACGATTTAAGGCTTTGCTCATTGAGCAAATCTTTGGATGAAGTGCCAACGCCTTCGATGACGATTAGGTATTGATCAAATGATTTGGCATCCATAATACCAAAGACGCCTTTGGTTTGAGGCGCAATGATTTCTTGAGAAATTGCTTGAAAGTGAAAAGTGAAAAAGATAAGGATGAAGATGAATGACTGTTTCATAATTTTAAGATGTTTAGAAATAAAACGTTTTTGCCACTTTTTTCTTGTATGATGAAAATAATTTTAGTTTTCCTATATGTAATTTGTAACAAAAATGAAAATATCGATAAGAAATCGAAACTTTTTTAAGAAAATTTGCGTCACAGATAACGAGATATTTCAAGAATGGTTTGTTTTTTGTATTAGTTGTTTTAAAAAGAAAAAGTGAAGTTATTTTTTTGACAAATTAAAAAATAATTTACACTGATATTATTAAACTATATTGATAAATAAATATTTACACATAATATTATTTAGAATAAAATTAATACCGTTTCATAAATTCATTTAGAATAAAATTTTATTTTTCAAATCTGTGACTTAGTATTTGAAAATATGCTAAAAAAACTCTTAGCTTTATGTCACAAAATTAAATTACATGAAAAACCTCATAGAGATAGCGAAAATCGTCACTAAAAAGAAAGTAAAAAAGATTGAAATCTTTGACGATTATTCATTGAAAAACAAAAACTCAAAGTTTAATGAGTTTTATGAAGCCCTCATGGCTGGGAAGTTTCGCAATGACCGCGATGCTGCCACTTACCTACAAGATTGCAGTCCAACTGACGACAAATATCGCCAGTTGAAATCTCGTTTCCGAAAACGATTGCTCAATACTTTATTTTTTTTAGATATCAATTTGCCGGATACTTCTGGCTATGATCGTGCTTATTTTACGTGTAATAAAGAGTGGACTTTGGTTAAAATTCTCTTGACCAATGAAGCGCCTTCTACAGCGTCTTCGTTGGCACGACAAATTTTGACTACTTCTTTGAAATATAAGTTTGCAGACTTGATTGTCAATTGTTCACGTATCTTGAGGACACATGCGGCGCAAACGGAAAACGAAAAAGATTATGAAGAATACGATGGCTATATCAAGCAATATAAGGACATCTTAGATGCTGAAATCCGTTCGGAAGAACTCAATCAGCGTGTAATGATGAATTACTACCGACCTGTGTCTGAAAACTTTGATTTAAAAGAACGCATAGATACGTATTGCGATGCATTGATTGGTTTGTCTGAAATATATGATTCACCAGTCATTTTCTACAATATGTACTTGGTTTGGACTTATCGATACGAAATGTTACAGGATTATGAATCCATGATTGAGGTCTGCTCGCGTGCGGAACAATTTATGAAAGACAATCCAACCTACTATCAAGAAGAAAAGATGGCAACGTTTCAGTTGAAAAAAATGTCTGCTTTCTTACATTTGAAAGATTATAAACGTGGGAAAGTCAATGCTGAAAAGTGTTTGCAGTCTTTTGATGAAGGCTCGGAATTGTGGTTTACATTTATGGAATATTATTTCCTTTTAGCGATGCACACCGACAATCATATCAATGCGATTGCAATCCTAACACGTGCTTTAGCCAATGTGAAGTTCAAACGATTGAGCCATGAAGACCGTGAAAAATGGAAAATTTATGAAGTCTATATGAACTATGTCATTGAAGTCTTTGGAGAAGAAAACCCTGTTTTACGTCGTCAAAACAGACGTGTATTTAAGGTGTCAAAATTCCTCAATGACCCGATTATGTATCCAAAAGAGATGAGGATATTTACTATTTTCCTCATCATCGCTCAAGTACTATTCCTTTTGGAACAAAAACAATACAATCAAGCCTCTGAATTGATTGAACGTTTGAAAAATTATGCGAATCGGCAATTGAAAAAAGAGGACTATTTTCGCCTTATTGCTTTCATTCGCTTGTTACAGCAATTGGCAAAAGCCGATTTCAAATTCAATGAAATTACAAGTACTGAAAAATATGTCGCTCGACTACACGAAATGCCTTTCTCTTATCGGGGTCTGATTTCAGAATTAGAAGTGATACCTTATGAGCAGCTTTGGCAGATTATTTTGAGACGAACAAAGTAATTGGGGCTTTTACTCAATACCGAGGGGGTACTTAAACGATGAATTCGAAATATTTTTTAATTGAAACCAAATTTGTCCTAAATTTGTCAAAAAATATCAGACATGCATAATGATACGAATATCGCCATTAATCCATTAGCCGTTCTGAAACCAGAAAAAGAACCGCGTCGCTATACGCTTGCAGAATACCTGCGACGTGAAGAAAATGCAACAGAACTTCATGAATATTATGATGGCATCATAACAAAACTACCTATGGCAAGAGGACCACACAATGAAATTATTATGAATGTTGGTATCGCATTAAAAAATGCGTTTAAAGTCAATAACAAGAAATACCGCTTATTCGGAGGACAGCAAAAAGTATATCTCCCCACACTCAATTATGGCGTTTATCCCAATGTATTAGTTATAACCGATACACCCAAGTATTGGGACAACAATCAAGTATTAATGATAAATCCAATTCTTATTGTTGAAATTCTGTCAAAAGGGACTAAAAAATATGACCGAACTGGAAAATTTGCAGAATACAAAACGCTGGAATCTTTTCAAGAATATGTATTAATTGACCAAAACAAATGCTCTATCGAAACATATTTTAAAGAAAAGCAAAACGTTTGGCAAGGCACCGATTATAAAGACTTAATGGGTTCAATTTATTTAAAATCGCTTGATTGTTCAATAGATATAGTTGATATTTATGAAAACATTGTTTTGAAAAACGATATATAAAACGACGAAGCCATTCGTCGAAACAAAATAACTTATTGCAACCTCCTGTTGTATAAAAAAGTCATTAGCGGTAAGATACTTAAAAGTATCCCCGATGGAAATTTTAGAAGCCGCCCGAGCTTTTGTGTTCGGTGCGGTTTTTTTTGTACTTGAAAGTGCTTGATCTAATTTATGTACTCTTTTATATCTGATACCCCCCTCAGTAAAAACTGCTTAAAAAAACTGTTTTGAATATCTTTTGTACATGCAGCCGTTAAGACTTAATTTATGTCCTTTCAAAAGACATTTTGACCGTTAAGTCCACTTTTGAGGGAGTTTAGTCTAATAATTAATATTTAGACTCATCATATTGTACTAAATTCACATTGTTTTTCTCCGGAAAAACAACTTTATTTCTTTTTTCACACTTTATTACCTAACTAAATTTTATTGTTCAAAACATGAATTACCTTATTTCTATGCGCAAATCGGTTCTTTTGGGTTTAAGCCTTTGCTTTTCGTTAGCAATGATGGCTCAATTGCCCGCAAATATCGAAAAACTGAACTCTGTTGAAGGTATCACAGAATACCGACTCAAAAACAACGGTTTACGTGTCCTTATTTTTCCAGACGCCGCCACGCAAACAGCAACCGTTAATATCACTTTCCTCGTCGGTAGTCGCCACGAAGGCTATGGTGAAACAGGTATGGCGCATTTGCTCGAACACATGGTTTTTAAAGGTTCGCCTAAACACAAGGACATTCCCGCCGAGTTCAAAGCAAGAGGTGCCAGTTTCAACGGCACAACGTGGTTAGACCGCACCAATTATTACGAAACCTTTCCAGCAACTGATGAAAACCTCGAATGGGCTTTGGATTTGGAAAGTGACCGCATGGTGAATTCTTTTATTGCTAAAAAAGATTTGGAATCTGAATTTACTGTCGTCCGAAATGAGTTTGAAATGGGTGAAAATGACCCTTCGAGCATCCTTGAGGAGCGTGTG